>CANJHY010000108.1:0-16379 GCA_947474275.1 Betaproteobacteria bacterium | reverse complement strand
GCAAAACACGCGCAAGATCACCAAGGCGATGGAAATGGTCGCGGCGTCCAAGATGCGCAAGGCGCAGGAACGCATGCGCGCCGCGCGGCCCTATGGCGACAAGATACGCAATATCACGGCCAACCTGGCGCACGCCAATCCGGAGTACAAGCCGCCGTTTTTGCGGACGAACAACAATGCGGGCGCGGTAGGCGTCATCGTCGTTACTACCGACAAGGGGCTGTGCGGCGGCCTGAACACCAATATCCTGCGCCTGCTGCTCGCGAGGCTGAAGGAGCTGGAAGGCCAGGGCAAGAAGATCATGGCCACGGCCATCGGCAACAAGGGTTTCGGCTTTCTTAGCCGGCTGGGCGCGAACGTTGTTTCGCACGTCGTGCAGTTCGGCGATACGCCGCGTCTCGACAAGCTGATCGGCCCGGTCAAAGTCATGCTTGATGCATACAGCGCGGGCGAACTCGACGCCGTTTATTTGTTTTATACCGGCTTCGTGAATACGATGAAGCAGGAACCCACGGTCGAGCAATTGCTGCCCCTGTCCAAAGAGCGCATGCAGGCCGATCCGCAAGAGCATTCCTGGGATTATCTTTACGAGCCGGATCCGCGCGCGGTCATCGACGATCTTTTGCTGCGTTATGTCGAAGCGCTGATTTACCAGGCGGTCGCCGAGAACATGGCGTCCGAGCAGAGTGCACGCATGGTGGCGATGAAAGCGGCGTCAGACAACGCCAAGACCCTGATCGACGAACTGCAGCTCACCTACAACAAGGCGCGCCAGGCATCGATCACCAAGGAACTGTCTGAAATTGTCGGCGGCGCAGCAGCAGTTGGCTGATGCCCGCTTGGCAATGGACGAGACTCATATGCGCGCAGCGAATGTGATGATGAGGCGAAATTGTCAAGCAACGACAGCCGTCGGCTGATCTGCACGCCTGCCAAAGAATTTAACGATTCAAGTTGAAAGGAAACACGATGAGCGCAGTGTTGAATGAAGGAAAAATCGTCCAGTGCATAGGCGCTGTGGTCGATATCCAGTTCCCGCGCGAAGCAATGCCGAGGGTATATGACGCTTTGACGCTGACCGATGACACGTCGAAATTCGCCGAAAAAGGGCTGACGTTCGAAGTGCAGCAGCAGCTCGGCGACGGCATCGTACGCACCATCGCGATGGGCTCGTCGGATGGTTTGCGCCGCGGCATGTCGGTCAAAGGCACCGGCAAGGGCATCAGCGTGCCTGTTGGCAAAGCAACGCTCGGCCGCATCATGGACGTGCTCGGCCGCCCGATCGACGATGCGGGCCCGATACCCACGGATGAGCGCCGCGAGATCCACCAGACGGCACCCAAGTTCGACGAGCTCTCGCCATCGGTTGAACTGCTCGAAACCGGTATTAAAGTTATCGACCTGGTGTCGCCGTTTGCCAAAGGCGGCAAAGTGGGCCTGTTCGGCGGCGCCGGTGTCGGCAAGACCGTGAACATGCTGGAACTCATCAACAACATAGCCACCCAACACAGTGGCCTGTCGGTGTTTGCGGGCGTGGGCGAGCGTACTCGCGAAGGCAACGACTTCTACCATGAGATGGCGGAAGCCGGCGTCATCAAGCTTGACAACATCGGCGAATCAAAAGTCTCCATGGTGTTCGGCCAGATGAACGAACCACCGGGCAACCGCCTGCGGGTAGCGCTGACTGGTCTGACCATGGCCGAGAAATTCCGCGACGAAGGCCGCGACATCCTGTTCTTCGTCGATAACATCTATCGTTTTACGCTGGCCGGAACCGAAGTGTCGGCGCTGCTGGGCCGCATGCCCTCAGCCGTGGGCTATCAGCCGACGCTGGCTGAAGAAATGGGCCGCTTGCAAGAGCGTATTACTTCGACCAAGGTCGGTTCTATCACGTCGATCCAAGCCGTGTACGTGCCTGCGGACGACTTGACCGATCCCAGCCCTGCGACGACCTTCCTGCATCTTGACTCGACCGTTGTGCTGTCGCGCGACATCGCGGCCCTGGGTATTTACCCTGCCGTGGATCCGCTGGACTCGACCTCGCGCCAGCTCGATCCGTTGGTGGTCGGCGAAGAGCACTACAACGTCGCCCGTGCCGTGCAGCAGACGCTGCAGCGCTACAAGGAATTGCGCGACATCATCGCCATTCTCGGTATGGATGAACTGTCGCCCGAAGACAAGCTGGCGGTGTCTCGCGCCCGCAAGATTCAACGTTTCCTTTCGCAGCCCTTCCACGTGGCCGAAGTCTTTACGGGCAGCCCCGGCAAGTACGTGTCGCTCAAGGACACCATCAAGGGCTTCAAGGGCATCGTAAACGGCGATTACGATACGCTGCCCGAGCAGGCGTTCTATATGGTCGGCACCATCGAAGAGGCCGTGGAGAAAGCGAAGACGCTGTAGTAGGCACTCACATATGGCAAATACCCTGCAAGTCGATGTCGTAAGCGCGGAAGCCCTGATCTTTTCGGGCGAGGCGGAGTTCGTGGTGTTGCCTGGAGAATCCGGCGAACTGGGAATCTATCCGCGGCATGCTCCGCTGCTGACGCGCATCAAGCCGGGCGCGGTGCGCATCAAGCGCCCGGACGGCGAAGAGGAACTGGTATTCGTTGCCGGCGGCATTCTTGAAGTACAGCCCAAAGGCGTGACCGTGCTCGCCGATACAGCGATCCGCGGTCGTGATCTGGATGAGGCCAAAGCCACGGAAGCACAACAGCGCGCCAAGGAAGCCATGGCGAATGCGAAAAGCGATCTGGATTTTGCCAAAGCACAATCGGAGTTCGCGGTCATGGCCGCCCAGATTGCTGCAATTCGCCGGTTGCGGCCGAAAAAATAGCGCCAATTCGGCGGCAAATCAGAAAGGCAGTCAATGACTGCCTTTTTTATTTTCCAGCGGACGATGGATTAGAATCGGCAGGCGCGGCAACTCAAATCTCCAGGTCACTATATGACAGGCGAATCTCCGCAATACGATCTCCTGGTCATCGGCGGCGGCATCAACGGCGCCGGCATCGCGCGCGATGCGGCAGGCCGCGGGTTATCCGTGATCCTCGCCGAAAAAGACGATCTCGCGAATGCGACATCGTCATCGAGCAGCAAACTGATACACGGCGGCCTGCGCTATCTCGAACAGTATGAATTCCGTCTAGTGGCCGAGGCCCTGGGCGAGCGCGAGGTGCTGCTTAACATCGCGCCTCACCTGGTGGCAGCGCTGCGTTTCGTGATGCCGCACGTGCCGGAACTGCGGCCGCGCTGGATGATACGCGCAGGACTCTATTTGTACGACCACCTGGGACGCCGCACCCGCTTGCCGGGCTCGCACGGCATCGATCTCAAGGGCACCGAGTACGGTGCCGGTCTCAAACCAACTTTAAGCAAGGGCTTTATTTACTCGGACTGCCGCGTCGACGATACGCGGCTGGTCGTCGCCAACGCCATGGGTGCGCGTGAACTCGGCGCTGAGATACTGACGCGAACCGAATGTGTATTCGCCAAGCGGGCTGACCACGGCTGGCAGGCGAGGTTACGTACGGCACAAGGCGTCGAGCGGACGGTCATGGCACGCGCCGTCGTCAATGCCGCGGGACCGTGGGTCAAGAAGGTATTGAACGACAGGCTGCACCAGCCCAGCCGCGACAACGTCAAGCTGGTCAAGGGCAGCCACATCGTAGTGCCCCGGTTATACCCGGGCGCGCACGCCTTTATCCTGCAGAACGACGACAGGCGCGTGGTCTTCATGATTCCTTACGAAGAGAACTACACACTGATCGGCACCACCGACATCGCGCTGGGCGGAGACCCCGCGCAGCCGGTCGCGAGCCCGGAAGAAATCGCTTATCTATGCCGCGCGGTAAACCGCTATCTGGCGCAACCAATTGCGCCGGCCGACGTGGTGTGGAGCTATGCCGGCATCCGGCCGCTCTACGACGACGGCACTGCCGACCCGTCGGCGGTCACACGCGATTACACCTTACGGCTCGACTCCGATATGGGAGCGGCGCCCGTGCTGTCGGTTTTCGGCGGCAAGATCACGACTTATCGCAAACTCGCCGAGCATGCGCTCGACAAACTGCAACCGTGGTTTCCCGCAATGCGTCCAGCCTGGACTGCGGGCACCGCGTTGCCTGGGGGCGCTCTGCCGGCGGGATTGGAGCAATTTACAGAGGGCGAAATGCGGCATGCTTGGCCGTGGCTGAGCGACGCCGTGCGACGAGCGCTTGCCCGTCGTCATGGCAGCATTGCGCGCCAGGTGCTGGAAGGGGCGCAATCGCTATCCGACCTCGGCAGCTATTTCGGCGCCGACCTCTATGCGCGCGAAGTCGACTACATGCTCCGGCACGAATGGGCTTGCACGGGCGAAGACATTCTGTATCGCCGCACCAAATGCGGCCTGCATCTGACCGCTGCGCAACAAGAAGCGGTGGCACTTTACGTCGCGGCGCGTGCCACAGCTTGCTGAATCCCCGTGAGATAATTCGCCCATGGCTGTCAATGTCGTAATACTCGCCGCAGGCCAGGGCAAGCGTATGCAGTCCGCGTTACCCAAGGTCCTGCATTCGCTCGCGGGCGCAGCGCTGCTCGCGCACGTGATTGCCGCCGCACGCGAGTTGAAGCCGGCACGCATTTGCGTCGTCTATGGCCATGGCGGCGAACAGGTGCCGCAGGCAATGGGGGCCGCCGGACTGATATTCGTCAAGCAGCAGCCGCAATTGGGTACCGGCCACGCGCTCAAGCAGGCGTTGCCGCATCTGGACGCACGCAAAGACACGCTGGTGCTGTACGGCGATGTGCCGTTGATCGCCGCGACAACGCTAAACGCATTATGTGCCGGTAGTGGCGAACGTTTGCGCATCCTGACCGCCGAACTCGACGATCCGCGTGGCTATGGACGTATCGTGCGCAACGCCAAACGCGCAATCACCGCTATCGTCGAGGAAAAAGACGCCGGCGAAAAACAGCGCGGCATTCGAGAAATCAACACCGGCATCATGTTGCTGCCGGGCAAACGCCTCGCTGGCTGGCTGCGGCAGCTGTCCAACCGCAACGCCCAGCGCGAATACTATCTTACAGACGTGGTGGCGCTCGCACTGAAGGACCGCGTCAAAATCGAATCGAGCGCGCCACGCGACAACTGGGAAATCCTCGGCGTCAACAGCATGCAGCAGCTCGCACAGGTTGAGCGCATTCACCAGGCGCAAACTGCGGTACGCCTGCTGGAAGCGGGTGTTGCGCTCGCTGATCCCATGCGCATCGATGTGCGCGGCAGCCTCATTTGCGGGCGCGATGTGCGCATCGACGTCAATTGCGTGTTCGAGGGTGCGGTCGAAATCGGCGACAACGCGGTCATTGGCGCCAATTGCGTCATCCGCAACGCGAAGATAGGCGCGGCGACGCGTATCGAGCCATTTTCGATGATAGACGAAGCGAAAATCGGCAAGAACTGCCGCGTCGGACCTTATGCACGCATACGTCCCGGAACCAGGCTTGCCGCGGACGTTCATATCGGCAACTTCGTCGAGGTCAAAGCATCGAGCGTCGGCGCCGGATCCAAGGCCAATCATCTCGCCTATGTCGGCGACACCAGCATAGGCCGCAACGTCAACGTCGGGGCTGGCACCATTACCTGCAACTACGACGGTGTGAACAAGCACCGGACGGTGATTGAAGACGACGTGCTGATCGGGTCCGACGTTCAACTGGTAGCGCCGGTCACCGTGCACGCGGGCGCCACCATCGGCGCCGGCGCGACCATCACCAAGGACGTTCCGGCGGGTGAACTTACTTATACGGAAATGAAGCAGGTCGTGAAGCGTGGCTGGAAGCGCCCGTTGAAAATCGGCAAGCGGTGAACCCATGAGCCGCAAAGGATAATAGGCGATGTGTGGAATCGTGGGCGCGGTCGCCGCGCGCAATGTCGTGCCGCTACTACTCGAAGGCCTCAAGCGGCTCGAATACCGCGGCTACGATTCATGCGGTGTCGCGGTATATAACGATGGACTCAAACGCGCCCGCTCGGTGCGTCGTGTCGAAGACCTCCTAGCGCAAATTCAGGAAACCGGATTGTCCGGCACCACTGGAATTTCACATACGCGCTGGGCCACACACGGTGCGCCGGTCACGGCGAACGCGCATCCACATTTCTCGCGCGGGCGCATTGCGCTGGTGCACAACGGCATCATCGAGAACTACGAAGAGCTCCGGCGCGAGCTGCAGGCGGCCGGATTCGAGTTTGAAAGTCAAACCGATACCGAAGTCATCGCGCATCTCGTGAATCATCTGTATGCGGGCGACCTTTTAAAAGCGGTGCAGCAGGCGGTCAAGCGGTTGCATGGCGCGTACGCGATTGCCGTGTTTTGCCAGGACGAGTCGCAGCGCGTAGTCGCGGCACGCTTCGGCAGTCCGCTGGTGGTTGGGCTGGGCAGCGGTGAGAACTTTGTCGCGTCTGACGCCATGGCGCTGTCTGGCACTACCGACCGCATTGTCTATCTCGAGGAAGGCGACGTCGTCGACGTGCAGCAGATGGCAGTGCGGATTTACGACCGCAATGATGCGCCAGTGGAGCGCGAGGTCCGTATTGTAGAAGCGCAGGCCGGCGTACCCGAGCTTGGGCCGTATCGCCATTTCATGCAAAAGGAAATCTTCGAGCAGCCGCGAGCAATCGCCGATACCCTCGAAGGAGTGATTGCGGCAACGCCCGCGTTGTTCGGCGATGGCGCGGAAGAGGTCTTTAGCCGCATCGACTCATTGCTGATCCTGGCTTGCGGCACCAGCTACTACGCCGGCCTGACGGCAAAATACTGGCTGGAAGCCATCGCCAAGCTGCCGACCCAGGTCGAAATCGCCAGCGAATACCGCTATCGGGAAAGCGTGCCGGACCCGAAAACGCTGGTGATCGTGATTTCGCAGTCCGGCGAAACAGCGGACACGCTCGCCGCACTGAAGCACGCGCAGGCGCTCGGCATGAACGAAACGCTGGCGATTTGCAACGTTGCGTCCAGCGCAATCGTTCGACTGACCAAGCTTAACTACCTGACCCGTGCCGGCGTCGAGATCGGGGTTGCATCCACCAAAGCGTTTACAACGCAGTTAACGGCACTATTCCTGCTGACTCTGTCGCTGGCGAAATTGCGCGGGAAGCTGCCCTTAGACGCGGAGGCCGCAGCACTGCGCAATCTACGCCATTTGCCTGCTGCGCTGCAGGCCGTGCTTGCGCTGGAACCGCAGATCATTGCGTGGGCTGGCGAGTTCGCGCACAAGGAGCACGCGCTGTTCCTGGGACGCGGCCGGCATTTTCCGATCGCGCTCGAAGGTGCGCTTAAGTTGAAAGAAATCTCGTATATCCACGCAGAAGCCTATGCGGCGGGTGAATTGAAGCACGGCCCGCTCGCGCTGGTTACCGATCAGATGCCGGTGGTCACGGTTGCGCCCAACGATGTTTTGCTCGAAAAGTTGAAATCGAACATCCAGGAAGTGCGCGCGCGCGGCGGCCAGATGTACGTGTTCGCCGACGCCGATACGCATATTTCTTCAAGCGATGGTATCAAAGTCATACGGCTGCCTGAACATTACGGTGCGCTATCGCCGATTCTGCACGTCGTACCCCTGCAACTGCTCGCGTATCACACCGCACTCGCGCGCGGCAACGACGTCGACAAGCCGCGTAATCTCGCCAAATCTGTCACGGTTGAGTAAGACCGCCGCCGGCACCGCGCCACCCCACGCGCGGACCATACTCAAAGACGTTTTCGGTTACCCCGCGTTTCGCGGATTGCAGGCCGAGATCATCGGGCATGTTGCGGGAGGCGGCGACTGCCTCGTATTGATGCCGACGGGTGGCGGTAAATCATTGTGTTATCAGATTCCGGCTTTGCTCCGCACCGGTACCGGCATTGTAGTTTCACCGTTGATCGCATTGATGCAGGACCAGGTGGCGGCGTTGCTGGAGGCCGGCGTGCGAGCTGCATTTTTGAATTCGACACTAGCCAGTAAAGAGGCATTGGCGGTAGAACGCGCGCTGATCGCGGGGGAATACGATTTGCTTTATGTCGCCCCCGAACGGCTGATGACCGGGCGCTTCATGCAGTTGCTCGAAAAATTGCGCAGCGCCAGCCGGCTCGCGTTGTTTGCCATCGATGAAGCCCACTGCGTCGCGCAGTGGGGTCACGATTTTCGCCCGGAATATATCCAGCTTTCCATGTTGCACGAGCGGTTTCCCGATGTGCCGCGTATAGCGCTTACGGCGACCGCCGATCAACAGACGCGCGCGGAGATCATTACCCGCCTCGGTCTTGATGACGCGCGGGTGTTCGTGTCGAGCTTTGACCGGCCGAATATCCGCTACCGCATAGTCGAAAAAGCCACGGCGAGAGCACAACTCCTCGCTTTTCTCAAGGCTGAGCACGCCAATGATGCCGGCATTATCTATTGCCTGTCGCGGAAAAAAGTCGAGGAAACAGCGGCGTGGCTGGTCGATGAGGGATATAACGCACTGGCCTATCACGCGGGGATGGAAACGGCGACGCGCACACGCCATCAGGCGCGTTTCCTGCGCGAGGACGGCATCATCATGGTGGCAACTATTGCATTTGGCATGGGTATCGACAAACCCGACGTACGCTTTGTCGCTCACCTCGATTTGCCCAAAAGCATAGAAGGTTATTATCAGGAAACCGGGCGTGCCGGCCGCGATGGTTCGCCCGCTGACGCATGGATGACGTACGGTCTTGCCGACGTGGTGAATCATAGACGCATGATCGATTCATCGGAAGCGGATGACCAATTCAAACGCGTCGCGGGAGCCAAGCTCGATGCCCTGCTGGGTCTGTGCGAAGCGACAACTTGCCGGCGCGTGCGCTTGTTGGCGTATTTCGGCGAGTCTTCCACGCCGTGCGGCAATTGCGATACCTGTCTCGAGCCGCCGCAGGTCTGGGATGGGACGGTGGCCGCGCAAAAAGCGTTGTCCTGCGCGTTTCGCTGCGGCCAACGTTTCGGTGCCGGGCATTTGATCGATGTGCTGCTCGGCAACGAGACCGACCGCATGGTGCAATGGGGGCATCGGGAGTTAAGTACTTTCGGCATCGGCAAGGAGTTCGACAAGAAACAATGGCAGACGGTCTTTCGCCAGCTGGTTGCGCAGGGCCTGCTGGCAGTTGACCACGCTGGTTACGGCGCGTTGAAACTGACAGAAGCAAGCCGCGCGGTATTGACAGGCGGACAAACGCTCCATATGCGTAAAGCGCAGGAAGCGCGGAGCGAACGTGCCGCCAGGAAAGGCGCAAAAAGTGCGGTGTCGGCAGGGCTGGACGACGCAGCACGCGAACTCTGGGAGCGTCTGCGCGAGTGGCGCGCAGGTATCGCAAAGGAGCATGGCGTTCCCGCCTATGTGGTGTTTCACGACGCGACTCTGGCGGAACTCGCACGCGAGCGTCCTGTTACTGAAGATGCATTGAGCCGGATTTCCGGCGTAGGTACGCGCAAGCTGGAGCGTTATGGCGCTGATTTGCTCAAGCTTATGGGCGCTTGATCCGCTCGCGCTTTAGTCGCGGTTCAGGCGCGGCTTGCGCGGAGCATTGCCAAACAGGCGGTCATAAAGCCAGTTCGGTAATACGCGCATCACGCGCGCGACGATCGCCATTTGCCACGGGATTACTGCAAACGTTTTGCCGCTTGCTATGACGCCGGCGATCTTGCGCGCGGAATCGTCGGCGCTCAGGATAAAGGGCATGGCATAGGGATTCTGTGCGGTCATCGGCGTGGCTATATAACCCGGGCATATGGTAATGACTTTGACGCCGCTCGCGCGCAGTTCGACGCGCATGCTTTCGAGGTAGGAAATAGCCGCCGCCTTGGAAGCCGAGTAAGCCGCAGCACCGGGCAGCCCGCGATAACCGGCCACGCTTGCGATGCCCACCAGCGCTCCCCGTCCCGCATCGCGCATCGCGGCAATGAACGGCTGAAACGTCTGCACCATGCCGACGACGTTGATATCGAGCACATCCTTGAAAGCTGCCAGGTCTTCGGGAAATTCAGTCAGCGTTCCGGTACTGACGCCCGCGTTTGCAATCACGATATCGGGGCAGCCGTGGCGCGCCAGAAAGTCTGCTGCCGCTGCCTGTAATGCGGCCGCGTCACGCACATCGGCAGTGTAAATTTGCACCGGCGTCGATAGCTGCGCGGCAAGTTCTTCCAGCGCGGACTTGCGGCGTGCAATCAGGCCAAGCACCGCGCCATTGCGCGCGTAATGATGAGCCAGCGCAGTACCGATACCGCTCGATGCGCCGGTGATGATGACACGTTGCATCAGGCGCGCGTTGCCGTTTGGGAGCAGCAGCGTGTCTGCGTTACTGGCCGGATTTGGCGGCTTTCTCGCGCTGCTGGCGCGCGATCCAAACCATTCGGTCGAGGATATCGATGGTTTTCGACGACGAACCATCGGTCAGGTATTTGCCATCCACGACCAGCGATGGCGTGCCCTGTATGTCGTAATCGACGGTCAATTTGCGCGCGCGTTCGACTTTCTTGCGCGTTTCGTCCGAGCGGTATATCGCCATGAATTTTTCGTGGTCCAGCCCGTTCTTGGCGGCCCACTCCGAGATCACTTTTTCCTGGCTCATGTAGAGATCTTCGACGTGATAGCTGCGGAACACCGCAGTATGCAGGCGGTCCACTTCGCCCATTGCTTCGAGCGTGAAATAGGTTTTGGCGAGCGGCACCCATGAATCGTGGCGCACTACCGGATAGTGGCGGAGCACGACATCATTCGGCTTGCTGTTTTTGCGCCAACGCTCGAGCCGCGGCAGCAACTCATTGCAGTACTGGCAGCCATAGAAGAAAAAATCGATGACTTCGATCTTGTCGCCGCTTTCGATCGGTTGCTGCGGGATTTCGCGATAATCGAAATCACGCTTGTCCTGCGCCACGGCCGGCAGCGACATGCAAACAACAGTCAGCCAGCAGAACGCAAGACGCAGCAAGAAACGGGCGGGGGCCATGATTTATTTCTTCCCCGTGCGTTCCTTGCGCACCTGAGCGATGAGTTGATCGACTGCGCCAAAAAAACGGTCGTAGTTCACGCTGTTGTCAGCGTTGGAAAAGTTCGACGGGCTGATAAGATATTTGCCCTCAATCGCCATCGCAGGGGTGCCGGGCACGTCATAGCTGCGGGTCATGTCTTCGGAACGCTTGATGCTGTTATTTACAGCAAACGAATTATAGGCGTCCAGAAACTTCTGCTTGTCGACGCCTTTGGTAGCCAGCCAGTCAGCAATGATGCGTGAATCGTTGACCATCGCGCGCTGCTTGTTCGGATCTTTTTCCTCATGGATCGCGGCGAACAGTGCGTCGTGGTGCTTGGCGGCGAGGCTCATTGCGTCCAGCGCATAGTAGGTGCGCGTCAAAGGCTCCCAGGTCGGCGCGCCGAAGGTGGCCGGCACCGGCTTGAATTCGACGTCCGCCGGTTTGCGTTTCAGCCATGCTTTGAGCGAAGGCTCGAGGTGGTAGCAATGCGGGCAGCCATACCAGAAGAATTCAATGATCTCTATTTTTTTGCCGCTATTGGTCGGTTGCGCCGGGTTGATCTGGGTGTAATCGCGACCGGCTACCAGCGCTTGCTGTGCCATCGCGCTGCCCGCTGCCAACAGTGCCAGCAGTGCTGCAATATGGCCTACGTATTTGAATAACTTCATCTTGCCTCCCTCGGGGATTTTACTTACCAGGCTGCACCGGCGCTTCACGAACCTTGATGAGAGTGATCTCGACGTTGTTTTGTTTCAACGTTTCGCGCGCGCGGTTGAGATCTTCGATTGCGGTATATGGCCCGACGCGCACGCGGTGCCAAACCCCTTTGTCAGGCAGCGTGGTGGTCTGCACGATCGCCGCCACGCCGATCAACGCCAGACGAGCTTTCAGGTTGTCGGCGTCAGGCGCGTTCTGGAACGCGCCAGCCTGCAGATAAAACGACTCCGTGGCCTCGGCGGGCAGCGGACCTTTTTTTTGCGCATCCTTGAACTGCTGCTCGGTCACCGGCTCCTCCGAGCCTGGCAGGATTTTGTAAAAATCGAACCGTGGCTTGCCATCGATGGCCTTGGTCGTCTTATCGTCGATTTTGGCCGAATCGGTGTTTTTGAGCGGTTCGCCTTTGGGCGGTGGAGCGGCGCGATTGACGAAGGGAGTCGGCATTTTGTTTATGTACCAAGCGACGGCGAGCGCGATGCCGAGACCCAGCAGCAGCCCGATGAGTATGCCGATCAACAAAGAACCCGCGCCGCTTTTGCCGCCGGCCGGTTTCCTGGCGGGTCCCTTGTAATCCTTGCTCATCGCTGAATTTTACATTTTTTCCGGTGCGGACACACCCAGCAGCGCGAGCCCGCTGCGCAATACGTGGCGCACGGCAACGGCCAGCGCGAGCCGCGCGAGTTTGAGCGGCTCTTCCGGCACCAGAAAACGGGTCCCGTTGTAATAACCGTGGAATTCGCCGGCAAGCTCCCGCAAATAGAAAGCAACCTGGTGGGGCGCGCATTCGTTGGCCGCATTCACGAGGATTTCCGGATATTCGGCCAGCCTTTGCATTAGCGCAAGTTCACGTTCGTGCGTCAGCGGCACGAGCGACGCGGTGTTCAAAATAGCCGCATCCTCCGCCCATTGCGCCAACACGCTGCAGACCCGCGCATGCGCGTACTGCACGTAATACACCGGGTTTTCCTCGCTTTGCGCCAAAGCCAGATCGATGTCGAACACGAATTCTGAATCCGCGCGGCGCGAGACCAGGAAAAACCGCACCGCATCGCGCCCCACCCATTCGATCAGGTCGCGCAAAGTCACGTAGGCGCCGGCGCGTTTGGAGATTTTCACTTCCTCGCCGCCGCGCATCACGCGCACCAGGCTGTGCAGCACGTAATCCGGGTAGCCCTTGGGGATGCCGATGTCTAGCGCCTGCAGTCCGGCGCGCACGCGCGTGATGGTGCTGTGATGGTCGGTGCCCTGGACGTTGATCACGCGTTTGTAACCGCGCTCCCATTTTGTAACGTGGTAGGCCACGTCCGGTACGAAATAAGTGTAAGTGCCGTCCGATTTGCGGACCACGCGGTCCTTGTCGTCGCCGTAGTCCGTGGTGCGCAGCCACAAAGCGCCGTCCTGCTCGAAAGCCTTGCCATGGGCGATAAAACCTTTTACGACGGCATCGACTCTGCCTTCGGTGTAGAGGCTGGACTCGAGGTAATACACGTCGAACTTGACGTCGAATTTCTGTAAATCCCCGTCTTGCTCGTGGCGCAGATAAGCGACGGCGAATTTGCGTATCGACTCGAGATCGTTGTTGTCGCCGTTGCCGGCAATCGGCGCGCCATCCGCGCCATCCGCGGCGCCCACGGGTTTGCGCGCGAGAAAATCGGTGGCGATGTCCTGGATGTATTCGCCCTGATAAGCGTCTTCGGGCCATCCGGCATCGCCCGGCTTGATGCCTTTGGCGCGCGCCTGCACCGACAGCGCGAGATTCTGGATCTGCACGCCGGCATCGTTATAGTAAAACTCGCGCGTGACCGCGTAGTCCTGCGCTTCGAGCAGCGCTGCTATCGCATCGCCCAACGCCGCCTGGCGGCCATGGCCGACGTGCAGCGGACCGGTGGGATTGGCGGAAACGAATTCGACCTGTACTTTCCGCCTGCCGCCGGCAACGCTGCGGCCGTAGCCTGCACCCAGCGCGAGGATATGCGCTACGGCAGCCTGGTGCGCTTCAGGTTTAAGAAAAAAATTGATGAATCCGGCGCCGGCGATTTCCGTTTTAGCGACATACGGCGATGCAGGTAATGCCGCGATCAACGCAGTGGCGATATCGCGTGGATTGCGCCGCAGTGGTTTCGCCAATTGCATCGCGACATTGCATGCGTAGTCGCCGTGCTGGGCCTGTTTCGGGCGCTCGATCACGACCTTCGCTTCCGCCTGCACGGGAGCGACGGCTACACGCGCGGCTTCCAGCAAACCGGCGATATGTGCGCGCAAATCAGGAAAGGCGGAAATAGTCATGCTAAATGGTCAAATTCCAGTGCGTCGGGATGGCGGTGCAGAGGCCGCGCCTGAGCGCCGGGCCGCCGCATGTAAAGTCTTGAATTTTAACACGTGCTGTGCGTAAACCTCACCTCATAGCTCGAGCGGATCGACGTCGAGCGCCCAGCGCACTTTGCGTTCGCCGCTGGCGTCGAGGCGCTCGCGCCAGGCACGTAGAAATTTCTGCAAAGCGGCGCGCGAATGTGCCTGTACGGTCAGTTGCGCGCGCTCCAGGCCCGCCAGGCGGGTGAGATTGGCGGGGACCGGATCATAGATCGTAACCGCGTTGTCGAACTCGGCGGCGAACTGTGCGGCGCGCGCCAGAAAGTCGAGCGCAGCGCCTATCTGCGGTGCCTCCGCACGCAGTACTGCCTGATAGACGAAAGGGGGAAAGCCGGCCTGTTTACGTTCGGCCAGCAACTCCTGCGCATAAGCCGGATAGTCGTGGCGGCGCAGAGCCTGATACAGCGGATGCTGCGGAAACTCGGTCTGTATCAGCACGCGGCCGCGTGTAGCGCCGCGGCCGGCACGTCCCGCGACCTGGGTCAGGCGCGCGAACAGGCGTTCGCTGGCGCGAAAATCGGTGCTGTAGAGCGAGCTGTCGGCATTGATGACGCCAACCAGATTGAGCTGGGGGAAATCATGGCCCTTGGCGAGGATCTGGGTGCCGACCAGAATATCGATTTCCTGCGCATGAATCTGGCGGCGCATGTCCTGCCACGCGTGCTTGCGGCGGGTGCTGTCGCGATCGACGCGCAGGATGCGGGCGGCGGGAAAGGTGCGCGCCAGCGCGCTTTCGATGCGTTGCGTGCCCTGCCCCAGCGGCAGCAGATCGTGATTGCCGCATTGCGGACACGCCGCCGGAATGGCTTCCTGGTGGCCGCAATGATGGCAGCGCAAACTGCGGCCTTCCGCGTGCATTACAAGTTTGGCGGAGCAGCGATGACAGTCCGCGGTCCAGTTGCAGCTGCGGCAGATCAGGACCGGCGCATAGCCGCGCCGGTTGATGAAAACCATGCTTTGCTCGCCGCG
This sequence comes from Betaproteobacteria bacterium, assembly GCA_947474275.1. Classification (GTDB taxonomy): domain Bacteria; phylum Pseudomonadota; class Gammaproteobacteria; order Burkholderiales; family SG8-41; genus PALSA-1004. The sequence goes on along the minus strand of CANJHY010000108.1, from coordinate 1,310 downwards.
CTTGAGGGTGGCATTGATCGCCTTGAGCAGCTCCTGCGACAAACCGTCGATGAGCGGCGCCTGCCGCGTATCGACATACTCGATGTCCGCCGGCATAGCATTGACGGGACGGGTCAACAGCAGCGTGCGGTAGCTTCCCGTGGCGGCCTTGTGAAAGGTTTCGAGCGCTGGTGTAGCCGAGCCCAGCAGTATCGGAATCGCGCGCTCCTTGGCGCGCATCAACGCGAGATCGCGCGCCGAATAGCGCAGCCCGTCCATTTGTTTGAACGAAGAATCGTGTTCTTCGTCGACTATGATCAAGCCCAGATTGGGCAGCGGCGTGAATATGGCGAGCCGGGTGCCAAGCACGACGCCGGCTGCGCCGGACTGCGCGGCGAGCCAGCCATGTAAGCGCTCGCTCTCGTTAAGACCGCTATGTAGAGAGGCTATCGTCGTTGCAGGAAAACGCGTGCGCACTTGCGCCTCAAGCTGCGGAGTCAGATTGATTTCCGGTATCAGCAGCAAGGCCTGCCGACCGCGCGCGAGTATGTCGGCAATCAGCCGCAGATAGACTTCGGTCTTGCCGCTGCCGGTGACTCCCAGCAGTAGCCACGGTGCAAAGCCACTGCCCGCGTTGCGCACGCTTTCGACAGCGGCGCGCTGCTCGTCGGTAAGCTCGGGTCCGGACGCCACGCAGGCTTCCGGTATCGCGGCGGATTGTGATCCAGAGGCGCGCACGCACTGTTCAATCCAACCGAGGTCAGCCATCACTTTCAATGCCGCGCGCGCGCGGGGCGCGATCGCGCACAGCCTGGCCTCATCCAAACCGTCGCTGGCAGCGCTCAGCAAGCCGAGCAATTCGCGTTTGATTTTTGCGCGCGGCGGCAATGTTGCCGGATCTATGTCGCGACCGGCGGCGGTGAGGCGGTACGCTTTGTCGGTGTGCAGTTTCAGCAACTGGCGCCGGCGCAGGCGTGTCGGCAGGGCATTGAGGACGGCCTCGCCGAGCGGATGATGATAGTAATCGCCGCAGAATCTCAGCAGTTTCAGAATATCCGCGGGCAACGGCGCCACGTCTCGTTGCACGCTTAGAACCCGGCGCACTCGCTGCGGCGCCAGCGCAGTGCTGTCGGTCACCGCCATGATGATGCCGACCGCGATTTTTTTTCCGAACGGTACCAACACTCGCCTGCCGACGTCATCAGCAGTGACCGCGGTGGCGCTGTAATCGAACAAAGTCGGCATACACTCTTTTCCAATTCCGTTTTAATGTCTTGAACTTTTGAATTTGTATCATTCAATGCATCTGAAGCCTCTCTTAATGCTTCCTC
>CANJHY010000107.1:0-16404 GCA_947474275.1 Betaproteobacteria bacterium | reverse complement strand
GGCTGGTATTGGTGGTTCGTCGATGGCGTCCACGGCCGCGAAGTTGCCAACGCGAAGACCATCGAGTACGTCACCGGCTACCTGATCGAAAAGGCGCTCGCCACTGAAAACGTATTCATCTGGGTAACGCTCTTCACCTACTTCGCCGTTCCACCGGAGTTCCAGAAACGCGTGCTTCTCTACGGCGTAATCGGCGCAATCGTGATGCGGGCGGCGCTCATCTATGTCGGCGTGTTGCTGATCGAGAAGTTTGACTGGATGTTCTACGTCTTTGGCGTGTTCCTGCTTGCCACCGGAGTTAAGATGCTGCTTTTCGGTGACCAGAAGCCGGATCTTGCCAGGAATCCGGTAATCCGCTGGATACGCAACCACATGCGTATTACCGAGGCCTACCACGGTGAGCGCTTCTTCATCATGAAGGACGGGCTGCGCTACGCAACACCGCTATTTCTCGTGCTGGTGCTGGTTGAGGTCACCGACCTGATTTTCGCCGTCGACAGCATCCCGGCGATCTTTGCCGTCACCACGGACCCTTTCGTCGTCTTCACCTCGAACATCTTCGCGATCCTCGGTCTGCGGGCGATGTACTTCCTGCTCGCCGACATGGCCGAACGTTTCCACCTGCTCAACTATGGGCTCGCGCTGATCGTCATGTTCATCGGCGTGAAGATGCTGATCATGGATTTCTACAAGATCCCGATCCCCTGGATGCTCGGCACAGTTTTCCTGATTCTTGCGGTATCCATCGCCGCGAGCCTGCTGCGCCCGGCCGCAGACGCCCGCAAGGGCGGTGACGCAAAATGAGGATCGCCATGGATGCGCTTCCTGGCTGGCGGGGGTCGCTCGCGCGCTGGATTGAATCACCGCCTACGCAAGCCGTAGTGATCGCGCTCATCCTCGTCAACGCCGTGACTCTCGGCCTTGAAACGAGCGAAGCAATCATGGCTCGGTGGGGCGCGGTGGTTAACACTATCGACCAAGCGATACTTGCCGTGTTCGTGGTGGAAATCGGGCTGCGGCTCGCCGTCTGGCGGGGCAGTTTCTTTCGCGATCCGTGGAGCGTGTTCGACTTTGTCGTCGTCGGCATCGCGCTCATCCCGGCGACAGGACCGCTGGCCGTGCTGCGGGCACTGCGGGTGCTGCGGGTGCTGCGCCTCATCTCGGTGGTGCCCAGCATGCGCCGGGTGGCAGGGGGGCTGCTCGCGGCGATCCCCGGTCTCGGCTCGGTGATCGGCATTATCGCGGTGATTCTCTACGTATTCGCCGTGATCGCAACCAAGCTTTTTGCCGAGCACTTCCCGCAATGGTTCGGCACGCTTGGCGAAAGCTCCTATACCCTGTTCCAAATCATGACGCTGGAGGGCTGGGGCGATATCGCCCGCTCGGTCATGGCGGTCTACCCCATCGCGTGGCTGTTTTTCGTGATCTTTATCCTGGTGTCGACGTTCACCATGCTCAATCTATTCATCGCCGTAGTGGTGACGTCGATGCAGAGTGAGCACACGAGTGAGATCGAGGCCGCGCGCGCCAAGGCCTCACCAGAGACCGATCTGAGGCGAGAGCTCGCCGAGATGCGCTCGGAGATGAGTACGCTCCGCGTACTACTTCATCAGCGCGCAAGCGAAGTTCGCAGGCAGCGAGGCGCGCCTCTAGCCGCGTCATGAAACTACGCGAGGCGACTCTTTGGCAACCCGGCGACGCAGAGCGCTTCGGCATTGGTCAATTTTCATTCGGCCACAACAACGCGGGACCTCACGGCCAGCCGGCAAGCGCGACCGGGTTTCCCGCGTTGATCGCGGCATAAATCATGGCTGGCACTGCCATGCCGCCGACCGCGGCGACCGCCGGGAGCACGACCTGCCGCAGGTCCGAGAGTTCGCCCTCGAGCGCTTCGCGCTTGAGTTCAAGCGCCACCAGAAAGAAGAATATCGCCATCAGTCCGTCGTTGATCCACAGCAGCAACGGCTTCGCAATTCCCATTGCCCCGACGCGCACCTCGACCGGCGTATCGAGAAATGCGTCATACAGGAACGCAAGCGGCGAATTGGCGAGCACCAGCGCCGCGGCGGCGGCAAGCGCAAGCAGGATGCCCCCGGCAGACTCGAGTGCCACGAATTCGCGTAACGCATGAACCACCCGCATGTGAGGCTCCATTGCCGTGGCGCTTCGAGGATAGATCAGCCCGCTTTGCAAAACAATCTAATGCTGACAAACCTGCATCGCAGGCTGCACAAGAAAATGGCCGGGCACCGATGGGTGCCCGGCCATTCACAACATGCGATCAGGAAAGTCTAATCCGTCGCCATCACCAGCAGCGCAAGCGCGGTGCCGAGACCCGCGGGAAGGCCGTAGCGCTCGAAACGGGAGATTTCCCGCCCTGCGACTATCTCCACCGGCACCCGCGACGTTTCAATCACCTGGTTGGCAACCGAGTCCTCGATGAGCCGGGTCAGCGAGTTCCTGCGCGCGGTGCCCATGACAATCTGGTCGACCCGCAGACGGCGCGCCACGCGGTCGATCGTCGTTGCTTTGTTGACACCGCGTTCCATATGACAGGCGTGCGGGACGCCAAAGCTGTCGAGAAGCTGGCGTGCCGGCAGCAGGGCTTTGTCGGCCTCCTGACGATGGTAGGCAGCAAGATCGCGCTTGTTGAGGAACCGCGCAATATGCCGCGACATCCGTGTCCGCACGTGCAGGAGGTGCACTTCAAGCGCCGGGTTTTGCAGACGACGATTCACCACGTGGCGTACGGCTTGCTGCGAATTTTCAGAACCATCGACGGGAACCAGAACCTTCAGCATGTGCGTTGCTCCTATTGAATTGCCCGCATTCAAGGCGGCCGCGGGCGGGGCCGCCAAATCCACGACATGCGCGGCGACGCGCTGGCTGAGGCGACGGCGATTGACCAGCATCCCCGCGCCCAGCACGCCGCCAACGACGATTGCGTAAACCATCCAGCTCAGCGCAACCAGATCGACGAAGTAATCCTTGATCAAGGGCTCGCTCATCATCATTTTGGCTGCAGTCCATGCGAGCACGCCGGCGCCGACATAAACAATTGCCGGAAACCGGTCGACGAACTTGAGGATGATCTGACTGCCGCCGATAACGATCGGTATGCTGATCAGAAGCCCGAGCACCACCAGCAGGAAGCTGCCCTGCGCCGCCCCGGCCACGGCCAGCACGTTGTCCAACCCCATTACGGCGTCGGCGATAACAATGGTTTTCATCGCGCCCCAGAAGCTATCGGCTGCACTGTGCTTTGCGCCTTCATCCTGCGGCTCGGGCAACAGCAGCTTGTAGGCGATCCACACCAGCAACGCGCCGCCGATGAGCAACAGGCCAGGAATCTTGAGCAGCCAGACCACCACGACCGTCAGCGAGCTGCGAACCACGATCGCGCCGACCGTGCCCCACATGATGGCTTTGGACCTGAGATGCGCCGGTAGCTTGCGCGCGGCGAGTGCTATTACGATTGCATTGTCGCCGGCGAGGACGAGGTCGATGATGACGATGGCCAGCAGTGCGGAGAAAAACTGTGCGGAAAACAGATCCATTGATGCCTCCCTTTGCTTAAAAAGTCGCTAATCGCACCCTGCGCCGAACGAGCCAGCCAGGCCGCATGACGGCCTGACCAAGGTCTCGCTTACAACGCAGTGGTTGCCAGTAAAACCGGGGATTGCTCCCGTGTTGACGGCTTTACCGCAGGCGGTGGTGCCGCCTGTAGCTACTCCCCCTGGGGAGGGTACACCTGTGCCGAAGGGGGCAAACTTTGACGCCCCGCGACTGCAACGCCGCCATCATGCCGGCCGCGCTTCACCGCACAAGTGAATGTTCTTAATCGGTTGGATTTGCTTTCGTAATGAGTCGCGCCCGCTGGCTAGCGCGGACTTTGGCAAACGTAATCACCCGTCTGCCCGGTGCCTGTCCGGCCAGGGGCAGCGCTTGCCTTTCGATTATCCATCGGTATAATTCCTCGGCCTGATCGTAATGATCGGCACCCTCCAAAGGGGAGTAGCTTCGGCAGCCGCGGTCTGGCTGTTACAGCACGATCGTCAATACGGGAGCGTTTCCCCGGTCGTGCCGGCAACTGCAACGTTGCGAGCGAGACCTTTGCCAGACATGGTAAAGGTCTTTTTTATTGGTGGCCTTTGCTTGTCCGGGGTAAAGGCCGCTGCCCGGCAAAACGGGCACGGTAGTGTTCAACTCTTGAAATTGGAGAAGCCACATGCCGCAAAGCAAAATCCGCCGCTACCTGAAGCACGGCACCCTGCCCCAGTTGAGCGTCTTCGAGGCCGTCGCCCGCCTGGGCAGCTTTACGCGCGCCGCCGAGGAACTTTACATGGCGCAACCCACCGTATCGGTGCAGATCAAAAAGCTCGGCGAAACGATCGGCCTGCCGCTCTTCGAGCAGGTCGGGCGTAAAACCCACCTGACCGACGCCGGCCGCCTGCTCTATGCCACATGCGAGGAAATGTTCGCGGCTCTCACGCGCGTAGAAGACCGTTTCGCGGATCTGCGTGGGCTGAAAGCCGGCCGGCTGCGGCTGGCCGTCAGCACTACCGGAAAATATTTCGCCCCGCGCATGCTCGCGGCGTTCGTGCAAAAACATCCGGGTATAGACGTTGCGCTACAGATCCACAACCGCCAGGCACTGATCGAGCGCCTGAACAACAATGCGGACGATCTCTATATTTTCGCCAACCCGCCGCAGGATGTTGACGTGGTGACACAGATGATCCTGCCGAATCCGCTGGTGGCCTACGCAAATGCGAATCATCCCCTCGCGCGCGAGCGGCGGATACCGTTTGCACGCTTTGCAGCCGAACCGTTTCTGATCCGCGAACCCGGCTCCGGGACGCGCATGATTGTGCAGCAGATCTTCGACCAGCACGGCGTCAAGCCCAATATCCGCATGGAACTCGGCTCGAACGAGGCAATCAAGCAAGCGATACTCGCCGGCCTTGGCGTGTCGATCATGTCGCGCTACAACCTCGGTCTCGACACCGAGAACGACCGTCTTGCGACGCTCGACGTCAAAGGCCTGCCCATTGAGGGCCACTGGTACTTCGTTTACCCCGTAGGCAAACAACCGACGCTCGTCGCGCAAAGCTTTATGGAATTCGTGCGCAAGGAAGGCAAGCAATTAGTGGTGGACCACCTTGCGCCACAATAACCGCGAATTGGCCTTGGCCATGCCCGCATAAGATAAAAAAGGGCGGCCGCAGCCGCCCTTTCTAAAATTGATCGCAAGAGTCGCGTCAGCGGTTCTGCTTGAACGAAGACTGGGAGATCTGCAGTTTTTCCAGCGCCTCGAGTTTCTGCAGGCGCTTGTCGATGATGTCGAGAATACGCACCGACTCCTTGCCCGAGCTCTGCAGGTGCCCCAGCACAGTGGTCCAGTCCATGCTGGAGATCGCACGGCGCATCGCCCCCTGCTCGGCGCGCATGGCGCGCATGGTGTTGACGAGGAAAACGGTGGCGAGCCCGGTCAGAATCAAAATCAGGGTCAATACCGCGAGTATGGCAATCAGCAACGATTCGGTGGTCATTTACGCTCACTCCGCAACATGAATCCCGTGGCCGCCGCAAAAAACGTAGGCGATAACCGGTACAGATTCAAATGATAGCCGATAAAGCACGGCGACGGCCACCGCGTGCAGCCGCTGCACCGCGAACTATCTCACGGCTCGGTGCCCGACCAGGCCACAATAGTCGTTCAAAACAGCGTTAGTGCGCTAAAAACGCAGCCTGCAGACCTCGCGCTACTGCTCCGCGAGCGACTTCAGCCGCGGATCATCCGGACGCTCGGCCGCCGCGGTCTTCCAGTATTTGCGCGCCTCGTCTTTGAGCTCCATCTGATCGAGCCACGCCGCATAGGTGATGCGGCTCGACAGCGGCGCCGTTGCCGCGGGCCGCAGAGCTTCAGCCTGCGTGCGCAGCGCGGCGGGGGCCAGCGCGAAATCCGCAGAACTCGAATACTTGCGTCCATCGGCGAGCCGTGCGGAGACTTCCCATGTGTAAGGCACGCCTTCTTTCAGCACAACGCTAGCGGGTAATTTGAAGGATGGCACATCGATCTCGGCCTCGTGCATGGCGCGCCCGGTTTCGTCGGTGATTTCCAGCTGATATTTGACGCCGGCCTGCAACTCCTGCCAGCGGAACTCGGGCTGGGTCTCCAGCGTGCGCGTCTTGTGCAGGTTCAGCAATTGAATGCGTGCACCGGTGCGAAACCCGCGCATCACCATCGCGCCCTGCGCCATGCCCACCGGCTTGATCCGGATCGTGTTACCGCCTTTGCCGAGCGACGAACTGCGCTTCTCGGGTTTAGCGCCGCTGGTAACGTCAGGCTGCCCGGCTTTGAAGACGATCGCAGCCGGCCCTTTGAATACGTATTCGTCGCCCGCGTCGAGATAAAGCGCGACCAGCGTAGCGCCCGCCGCAAGTTGAACCTGCGCGCCCGCCTCCAGCTCGGCGAGTATCGTAACGTCGCGCGGCCGCCCCTCGGCAGCCATCGTCGCCTTGCCCTGGAGGTCGGTCACCATGGCGACGCCCGCGCCATGCACTGCGGAAGGCAATGCGCAGGCGCCAAGCACCGCCAGGATTGCCAGCCACGATCGCGACATCGCGTAAATCTGTTCGTTGCTTTCCATAAATCCAAGCTCCTCGACTTGACCTATGTTTGCTTCCCGCCCGAAAACCAGCAGCATCGTGCGATTCTATACGGAGCAAGACCGCCATGCCGTGCGTTTAGCCGCGCGCAGACGGTGAATTTTCACATCTTCCCTTGCCTTCCGCCGCGCCGCATGCGGAACCGGCCGACGACCTGCTAGACTTTGCGGAATGATACGCGCAGGCGCCGCCCTTTTCATCCTGCTGCTGGCAGCGGGAATCAACCATAGCGAGTGGCTGCGCCCTCTCGACCTCAAATTGCTCGATGCGCAGTTCCGGGTATTGCGGACCTACGCCTTGCGTCCGGCCGTGAATCCCGTGGTGGTGGTCGGTTTCGATGAGGAAACCGCGACCGCCCTGCTCCAGCCCTTTACCTTGTGGCATCCGCATCTGGGCAAGTTCCTGCAGGCGGCAGCGGGCGCCGGCGCGACGGTGATCGGCTTGGACGTGGTATTGCCCGATCGCAGCTTTGAAACGATAGTGCCCGGTTACGACCGCCAGTTGCTGACCGGCATATTGATAGCCCGTCGCACCACACCGGTCGTTTTGGCGCTGACGGTCGACCCTGTCGGCGTCACCCGTCCGGTCTATCCGGCTTTTCTGACCGTAGCCGGCAAAGATTCCACCGGTTACGCATTGCTGCCGATCGATGCCGATGGCGTGGTGCGCAGGTTCGACGAAAGCATACGCACGGACAACAGCGACGCGCCGACGCTGGTGGGCCAGATGGCGCGCAAGCTCGGCAAGCCCGTACACGAAGGGCTGATCGATTTTGCGGCCGGAGAGCCATTCGACTTCGTGCCTTTGCAATCAGTGCTGCAGTGGTACGACGCTGGCAATGCTGCTGAATTGGAACGCGCGTTTCGTGGGAAAGCAGTGCTGCTGGGCAGCACTTTGAAATTCGAAGACCGCCTCACGGCGCCGGTCAACCTGGTGGGATGGGATGTGCACGCTACCAATGCACCGGGTGTGCTGCTGCACGCCCAGGCGTTGCGCAACCTGCTCAATGGCGGCGTAATACGGCCCGCGGCGCCATGGCTGCCGCTCGTGCTGGCGCTGGCCGCGGCGCTGCTCTGGCTGTGGGCGCCGCCGCCGGCCGTTGCGTTCGCCGTCATCGTCTTCCTGTGGGCAGGGTGCATAGGCGCATCGACCCTCGCCCTGGCAAAAGGTCTTGAACTGCCGGTCGCAAACGTCATGCTGATCGCATTGATCGCCGTCGGCGGGCGCCAGTTGTGGGAAACCGTGCTCAACCTGCGGGAACGACGCCGGCTGCGGCGCTCTTTTGGCGGCTATGTCAGTCCGGCGGTGATGCGGGGCATCCTTGCCGGCACGCTGAACCCGTCGCTCGGCGGCACCAAGCAGTTCGCCTGCGTGCTGTTCTCCGACATACGCGGCTACACGACCCGCAGCGAACGCATGACGCCAGAGCAGACGATCGCTTTTCTGAATAACTATTTCGATCGCATCGTGCCCATCATTCACGATCACGGCGGCACCGTCGTGAGTTTCATGGGCGACGGCATCATGGCGGTATTCGGCGTGCCGCAGCCGACGCCCAACCCCTGCGCTGCCGCGTTCGACGCCACGCGCGCGATGCTCGACAGCCTGCGCAAGCTGAACGCCGGCCTTGCAGCCAAGGGAGAAATTCCACTCGAAATCGGCGTCGGCCTGCATGCCGGCGAAGGCGTCGCCGGACACATCGGCGCGGCGACGCGGCACGAATATTCGGTGATCGGCGACGTCACCAACGTGGCGTCGCGCCTTGAAGGCCTGACCAAGGAAGTCGGCTATCACCTGGTCTGCTCGCATGCCGTCGTCGACCGCCTGGAAAACCGCGACGGACTGGTGCCGCTGGGCGCGCGCCCCATCAAGGGACATTCGGCGCTCGAAGTATTCGGTTACGACCGCATAACGCCGGCAGCAGCACCGCGATGAGCTAAACCTCCGTCGCCGGCAGCCTCGGCCATGCTCTCCAACTGGACGAGCACAAGTTACGCGCGCTGTCGGCCCGCGCGAATATTTCGGCGAAATGGTGATCGACGAAGACCCGCGCTCCGCTATGGACGCGTCGCGCGCCTGCTGCTCGAAATAGCGACCGAGCAGGACGACCGCCTCGTCGTCGCGGCAAAACTCACACAGCAGGACATCACGGAAAGGGTCGGCGCCTCGCGTGAAGTGATCAGCCGCATCTTCAAAGAACTGCTGGCTGGCGGCTGTATCACCATAGAACAGCGGCATGTCGTGATCAATCGGGATTTGCCGGAACGGCGGTAAAACTCGCGCCGCTTTGAAAGGAATATAATAAATTCGACTGCGCGACACTTGGGTAGTTGCAACGCCGAGAGGAAAGCATCATGGATACCACCGCCACCCGCGCCGAGGCCATACTGATCCGCAGCGACGCGCGCGGCATGACGACGCTTACGCTCAACCGCCCCAAACAGTTCAACGCATTGTCGATGGAGATGCTGGCCGCGCTGCAGGCAGCGCTCGACGATATCGCCGCCGACCCGGCCATCCGCGTCGTCGTCATCGCGGCCAACGGCAAAGCCTTTTGCCCGGGGCACGACCTTAAAGAAATGCTCGCCAACCGCACGAAGAAATTCGTCGGCTCGCTGTTCGACAACTGCTGCACGGTGATGATGAGCATCACACAAATGCCGCAGCCGGTGATCGCGCGCGTGCACGGCATCGCCACCGCCGCGGGCTGCCAGCTCGTTGCCGCGTGCGATCTGGCGGTGGCTTCTACCGATGCGCGCTTTGCCACCTCCGGAGTCAATTTCGGGCTGTTCTGTGCGACCCCGGGCGTCGCGGTTTCGCGCAACGTGACGCGCAAACAGGCGATGGAAATGCTGATGACCGGCGAATTCATCGATGCCGCTACTGCGCTGCAGTGGGGCCTGATAAACCGCGTCGCGCCACCCGCTCAACTCGACAATGCGGTGCGCGAGCTCGCGGAGCTCTTATTGTCCAAACCCTCCGCCGTACTCGCCGCCGGCAAGAAATTTTTCTACCGCCAGATCGAAATGGACATGGAGCCTGCATATAAGCTCGCGAGCGAGGTCATCACCAACAATATGCTCGGTCCGGACGCGCTCGAAGGCGTTAGCGCATTCGTCGAGAAACGCCAGCCCAAGTGGCATGATAGATAAGCTGTTCCGTTGCGCGGTTGTCGCGTGCGGGCTTTACGCAGCGGCCGCATCCGCGCAGACGACGTTGATACCGCCGGAATGCGCCGGCAAGACCGGGGCGCAACTCGATGAATGCGTGCGCAACATCACGCAGCCGTCGGTTTTCGGCGGCTTCGAGCCTTTCGAGCAGAAACCCGACCCCTCGCAATTGCTCAATTGCCTGATGGTGAGCAAGGCCGACGAAGGGTTTTGCATACAACGCAACGAAATCATTCTCGAATGCCGCAATCGCGTCAAAAATCCGGACTTCGACGCCTGCGTAAGCCGGCTCATCGGGCGGCCGCAGTTGCCGATCGCCGCCGACTGCTCTCGGCTACCAGCGGCACAGCGCAACCGCTGCGCGCTGCGCAACAAATCGTTCAACGAATGCCTGAGCGATCCCTACCGCTACTTCATCTGCCTCGGCGACAAAATGAACGCCAAGTAAAGGATCGTTCGCCCTGATGTATAGAAGGGCGAACGGCAGTTCGCGCGAGCGCGGTGTTCGTGCTTCTATACATCAGCACGAACGAACTCAGCTTTTCCCCAGCACCAACAACAACTGGTTCAGCCGCTTGACGAAGGTCGCCGGGTCTTCGAGCTGCCCGCCTTCCGACAACAAGGCCTGGTCGAACAGCACGTGGCTCCAGTCACCGAAACGCTGTTCGTCGGTCTCGTACTTCAGGCGCTGCACGAGCGGGTGGCGCGGATTGATTTCCAGGATCGGCTTCGTCGACGGCACCTTCTGCCCCGCCGCCTTTAACAGACGCTCGAGGTTGGCGCCAAGCTCGTGCTGGTCGGCGACCAGGCAGGCGGGAGAGTCGGTCAGGCGCAGGGTCACGCGCACTTCCTTCACGCGCTCGCCGAGGGCTTTCTGGATCTTCTCGACGAAGTCCTTGTGCTCGCCGGATTCCTTCTCCTGCTCCTTCTTCTCTGCTTCATCGGCAAGCTTGCCGAGATCGAGTTCGCCCTTGGCGACCGACTGCAGCGATTTGCCTTCGAATTCGTGCAGACTGCCGACCATCCATTCGTCGATACGCTCAGCCAGCAAAAGGACTTCGATGCCTTTCTTGCGGAACACTTCGAGATGCGGGCTGTTCTTGGCGGCAGCAAAAGTATCGGCAGTAATGTAGTAAATCTTGTCCTGGCCTTCTTTCATGCGCGATATGTAATCAGCAAACGTCACTTCCTGCGCCTCGCTATCGGTCAGCGTGGAGGCAAAGCGCAGAAGCTTGGCAATGCGCTCGCGATTGGCGAAATCCTCGCCTATGCCTTCCTTGAATACACGTCCGAATTCCTGCCAGAAGGTCGCGAATTTGTCTTGGTGGTTCTCCGCCAGGTCTTCGAGCATGCCCAGCACGCGCCGCACCGAGCCGCTGCGGATGGCATCGATGTCTTTGGACTGCTGCAGTATTTCACGCGAGACGTTCAGCGGCAGATCGGCGGAATCGATGACGCCGCGCACGAAGCGCAGGTAATTGGGCATCAACTGCTCGGCGTCGTCCATGATAAAAACACGCCGCACGTAAAGCTTGATGCCACGCCGGTGCTCACGGTCCCATAAGTCGAAAGGCGCCTTGGCCGGGATGTAAAGCAACTGCGTGTACTCCTTGTTGCCTTCGACCCGGGCATGCACGTGGCACAGCGGAGCTTCCATGTCGTGCGCCACGTGCTTGTAGAATTCGTCGTACTGCTCCTGCGTGATATCCGACTTGGCGCGCGCCCACAGTGCGTTCGCCTGGTTGACGGTCTCGTCCTCGTCCGTTACCTGGTATTCGCTTTTGTCCTTGTCCCAGATTTCTTTTTTCATCGCGATCGGCAGCACGATGTGGTCTGAGTACTTCCGGATGACGGATCGTAACTGCATGCCGGACAGCATTTCGTCTTCGCCTTCGCGCAGGTGCAATGTCACTTCGGTGCCGCGCCCCGCTTGTTCCACCGCTTCGAGCGTGAATTCGCCGCCGCCATCGGACTCCCAGCGCACCCCCGCGTCCGCCGGCAGACCCGCGCGTCGCGTGGTCAGTGTGACCTTGTCGGCGATGATGAACGAGGAATAAAAACCCACGCCGAACTGCCCGATCAGGTTGGCGTCTTTCGCCTGCTCGCCGCTCAGGTTCTTGAAAAATTCGCGCGTGCCGGAGCGCGCGATGGTGCCGATGTTCGCAATGACTTCTTCGCGCGACATGCCGATGCCGTTGTCCGCGATCGTGATGGTGCGTGCCGCCTTGTCGAAGCTCACGCGTATTTTCAGGTCGGCGTCGTTTTCGAACAGGTCTTTATTGGTCAGCGCCTCGAACCGCAGCTTGTCGCAGGCGTCGGACGCATTGGAAACCAGCTCGCGCAGAAATATTTCCTTGTTGCTGTACAAGGAGTGAATCATGAGGTCCAGCAGCTGCTTTACCTCGGCCTGGAAACCCAGCGTTTCCTTCGTTGCAGTCGACATCCAAAACTCCGTTTTTTAGAAAACTCTGATCAAATGGGGCGTACAAACCGCATTTCAAGTGCGGGATTCTACTCGCCGGTGGCATTTCCGGAGGCGCAACTGTAACATTGCCGCTCCCGGTTTCGTTCGCGAGGTATCCATCTTGAAAACATTCAAATTTATTCCCGCCGCCCTGCTCTGGCTGGCTGCAACCGGCGCTTTCGCTCAGCAACAGGTCGTGGTCGTCACCTCGTTCCCGAAGGAACTGACCGAAGCCTACAAAAAGGCGTTCGAAGCGAAAAATCCCGGCATCAAAGTCGAAATTCTCAACAAACCGACCCCGGCGGGAGTCGCCTATATCCGCGAAGCGCCGGCCACCAACAAACCCGATGTGTTCTGGGTCTCGGCGCCCGACGCATTCCAGGTCCTGTCCGGTGAAAAACTGCTCGCCAAAATCGAGTCTCCTGCCAAGGAAGTGCCGGCAAAAATCGGCAACTACCCTATCAACGATCCGCAGGGTTTTTATCTTGGCCAGGCGCTCGCGGGCTACGGCATCATGTGGAACACGCGCTACATGAAAGCCCACAAGCTGCCCGAACCGAAGGAATGGGTAGACCTCACCAAGCCCGTATATTTCAGCCACGTCGCGATGTCCTCGCCGTCGCGTTCCGGGACTACGCACCTGACGGTCGAAACCATTCTACAGGGCGAAGGCTGGGACAAGGGCTGGCGCGACATGCTGATGATCGCCGGCAACTGCGCGGCGATCACCGAGCGCAGCTTCGGCGTGCCGGACGGCGTCAACAACGGCCAGTACGGCATCGGGCTGGTCATCGACTTTTTCGGTCTCGCCGGCAAAGCCTCGAAATTCCCGGTCGAATTCGTCTACCCGTCGGTGACCGCCATCGTACCCGCCAACATCGGCATGGTGCTCAACGCGAAAAACGCCGAGAACGCGCGCAAGTTCATCAATTTCACGCTCTCGCCCGAAGGCCAGGAACTGCTGTTCGATCCGCAGATCAGCCGCCTGCCGGTGCTGCCGAGCAGCTACAAGAAAGCGCCCGCAGGGTTCCCCAATCCGTATACCGGCACGATCAAGCCCAAGGTGAATTTTGATTCCGATTTGTCGGAGTCGCGCTACTACGTCGTCAGTTCGATTTTCGACCAGACCATCACGTTCCGCCACAAGGAACTGGCGCAGGCGACCAAGGCCATCAACGAAGCAGCCGCCAAACTCGTTGGCAAAAACAACCCGCAGGCCGCGAAACTGCTCGCCGATGCGCGCGACGCCGCCTATTCACCTATCGTCACCACGCAAAAATCCCGGGACAAGGAATTCCTCGCGCTCTACCGCAACACCAAGCGCGACGCCGAAAAAACCAAGCAGACCACATCGCTTGAGGAATACTGGAGCAACACCGCGCGCAAAAACTACCTGCAAGCTGTCGAACTCGCCAATCAAGCGGCAGCCTTGGCGAAGTAAGTCTCAGGGATCGGTTAATCAGCGCATGAAAGTCTGCGTGCTCGGCGCCGGCGTCGCCGGCATGACCTCGGCCTATTTCCTCGCGCGTGCCGGCCACGAGGTGACCGTTATTGAACGCAACACGGGCGTCGGTCTCGAAACCAGCTACGCCAACGGCGGCCAGCTTTCCTATAGCTACGTGGCGCCGCTCGCCGGCCCCGGTGTGCTGCCCAAGGTGCCGCCGTGGCTCATGAAGCGCGATGCGCCCCTGCGTTTCTCGCCGCGCCTGGATTATTTTCAGTGGCGCTTCTGCCTGCAGTTCGTGCTCGCCTGCAACGCCGCGCAAAGCGAGCTGACGACCTCGCGCCTCCTGCGTTTGTCGTTTTACAGCCGCGAGCTGATGCACGAGATGGTACAGACCGAAGCGCTCGATTTCGATTACGTGCGCAACGGCAAGCTCGTGTTTTATTCCGACGAAACGTCGTTCCGCGGCGCCGTGGCAACCATGGATTACCAGAAATCACTCGGCTGCGAGCAGGAGGCGCTCGACCGCGATGCCTGTGTGGCGCTCGAACCCGCGCTCGCGCACATCGCGCATGAAATTGCCGGCGGCATCTACACGCCCAGCGAAGACGCCGGCGATTGCTATCATTTCTGCACCAGTCTCGAACGCGTCCTGCGCACCGGCCCCAATCCGGTGAAATTCGAGTTCGACACCCAGGTCACCGCCCTCGTGCGCCGCGGCGGCAGCATCAGCGAAGTGCAGACGAACCGCCATCCGATCGAAGCGGACTGCTATGTCGTAACGCTGGGCGCGCAAAGCGTGTTCCTGCTGCGGCAGATCGGCATCGATGCGCCCATCTACCCACTCAAAGGCTACAGCCTGACGCTGCCGATCGAGCACAGTGGCGCCGCGCCGCTCATCAGCATCACGGACCACAAGCGCAAAGTCGTCTACGCGCGGCTCGGCGAAGAGTTGCGGGTCGCGGGCATGGCCGACATTACCAACTATCGCGCCGATCTCGATCCCGCCCGCATCGCCGTGCTGGTGCGGCAGATGAAGCACACGTTTCCGGGCAGCGCGGATTTCACCCGCGTCAAACCGTGGTGCGGGCTGCGCCCCGCCACGCCGAAGGGCACACCGGTGCTGGGCCGCACGCGTTACACCAACCTGCTGCTCAACATCGGCCACGGCGCGCTCGGCTTCACCCTCGCCTGCGGCTGCGGCCAAATCATGGCCGACCTTGCCTGCGGGCGCGAGCCCGGCATCTCGCTCGATGGTTTCACGCTGCAATAAAAATGACTGTGCCGATGACCAGCCGTTTGAGTCCCGCGCACGCCGTGATAGCGCTCCTGATCGCGGCTTTCCTGCTGATCTTCCTGGCGGTCCCGGTCATCACAGTGATGTACGTCGCATTCACCAACAGCGACGGCAGCCTGACGCTCGCGCATTTCTTTTCGTTTTTCCAGCTCACGCTGATGCGCGAATCGTTCTACAACAGCCTTTACGTCGGCGGCATGAGCGTGCTGATTTCTTCGATCATCTCGCTGCCGCTCGCCTATTTCACCATGCGCTTTCAGTTCCGCGGCAGCGTGCTGATCCAGACCCTCGGCGTGCTGCCGCTCATCATGCCGCCTTTCGTCGGCGCGGCCGCCATGCAGCTCCTGTTCGGCCGCAGCGGCTCGGTCAACCTGATACTGAACGAGTACCTGGGGTTCGGCATTCCGTTCATGGAGGGGCTGAACGGCGTGATCTTCGTCGAGGCCCTGCACTACTTTCCGTTCATCCTGCTCAACCTGACCGTCGCGCTCGCCAATATCGACAGCGCAATGGAGGAATCCGCGCAGAACCTCGGCGCCAGCGGCTTCCGGCTCTTCCGCCGCATCGTGTTCCCGCTGGCGATGCCCGGCTATCTCGCGGGCGCCGCACTCGTTTTCCTCAAAGTATTCGACGACGTCGGCACCCCGCTGGTGTTGAACGTCACCAATATCCTCGCTGCCCAGGCTTATTTCCGCATTACTTCGATTGGCATCGACGATCCCATCGGCTATGTAGCAAGCGTCATCATGGTCATTGCATCGCTCGTGGCGTTGTGGGGTTCGACCTGGATCATGCGCGGCAAAGACTATGCGACGCTGCAACGAGGCGGCTCCAGCCTCGCCAAGCGCAAGCTGAAGCCGTGGCAGGCGGTGATTGCCTACGGCTGGATAGTGCTGGTCCTGATAGTGGTGCTGTCGCCGCACCTCGGCATACTGCTGTTGTCGCTATCCAAGGTCTGGAGCTATTCGATCGTCCCCGACGTCTACACGCTGGACAATTACGTGACGGTCTTTCGCGACTCCAGCGGCATGATGGCGAATACCCTGCTCTACTGCGGCATTGCCGCGGGACTCGACGTCGTCATCGGCACCGCAATCGCCTACCTGATACTGCGCACCAAATTGCCGGGACGCCAGTGGCTGGATTTTGCGGCCAGCGCTGCGATTGCCATACCAGGCGTCGTGCTCGCCATCGGCTATTTGCGCACGTTCCGGGATTTTCAGTTGCCGTTCACCAACGAGCCGTTTACCGCATTCTGGCTCATCATCGCCATCGCCTACACGGTCAGGCGTTTGCCGTATGCATTGCGTTCATGCATGGCGGCATTGCAGCAGATGCATGTTTCACTTGAAGAAGC
>CANJHY010000106.1:0-16524 GCA_947474275.1 Betaproteobacteria bacterium | reverse complement strand
TTTAACAGTGCCATCCAGCTCATCAAGGCAAATGCCCGTGGCTTTAGGAGCTTTGCCAATTACCGCGTAAGAATCTTGTTTCATTGTGGCAAGTTAGATATGAGCATCGCTTGAAGAAAAAATCACCGCAGATTCGTCGAAGAACCATTCTTTTTAATACCCCCTTGAGGGGTACGCAGATTTACGCCGATATAATTCCAGATCTGGCGCCAAACCAACGCCGGGTCTTCTCAAACTCATCTGCGTTCATCCGCGTTTATCGGCGGTTCCAAATAGTTTTGAGACCGCTTCTACATCAAGCCGCTTTTACGCTCTCGCGGCAGTTTTTATGCCGCCTTCATCATTGCGTCACGCAGCACCGCATCGACCGTGCGGCCGAGCTTGTCGACGATTTCGGCGATGTGCGCAGCTTCTACGATGTAAGACGGCGCGATCATCGCGTGGTCGCCGCTCTTGCCGTCGACGATGCCGCCGCCCGGATAGCAGATCAGACCGTTTTCCATGCCGACATCCTTGATCTTCGCGTTGATCTTGAGCGCGGGATCGAACGGTTGTTTGGTGCGGCGATCGGCGACGAATTCGAGCGCCATGAAAAGACCGCGGCCGCGGATGTCACCGACGTTGGGATGCTTGCCGAAGCGGTCGACCAGCGCGGCGTGCAAGGCCTCGCCCTGCCGCTTCACGTTGGCCAGCAGATCGTGTTTGCGGATTTCGTTTTGCGTGGCAAGCGCTGCCGCGCACACGACCGGGTGGCCGGTGTACGTATGGCCGTGCATCACGACGTCGCTGCCGCGCTCGATCGCGCGGTGTATTTTTTCGGCGATGAGCAGCGCGCCTATCGGCTGGTAGCCCGCGCCCAGCCCCTTGGCTACCGTCAGCATGTCGGGCGCTATGCCTTCCTGCTCGCACGCATAGCGCGTGCCGGTGCGCCCCATGCCGCACATGACTTCGTCGAGGATCAGCAACACGCCATACTGGTCGCAGATTTCGCGGATGCGCTTGAAGTAGCCCGGCGTCGCGGTCACCGCGCCCAACGTTGCGCCGACCACCGTCTCGGCGATGAACGCCGCCACATTGTCGCGCCCGAGTTCGAGAATTTTCGCTTCGAGCTCGTTCGCCATGCGCAGGCCGTACGCTTCCGCGCTTTCGTCGGCGCCCTTGTAACGGTAGGCGTAACACGGCGAGATGTGCTGCATCGAGCTGATCAGCACCGGCTCGAACTGGCGGCGGCGCCAGATATTGCCGCTCGCCGACAACGCGCCGAACGTGTTGCCGTGATAGCTCTGGCGGCGCGCGATCACGAATTTTCTTTGCGGCTGCCCGCTCTCGACGAAATACTGGCGCGTGAGCTTCAATGCCGCTTCGACCGCTTCGGAGCCGCCGCAGGTGAGCCACACTTTATTGAGTTCACCAGGTGCGCCGTTGACGAGATCGTCCGCGAGTTTTTCCGCGGCCTCGGTCGTGAAAAAGCGCGAATGCGCGAACGCGAGTTGATCGGCCTGTTCGCGGATCGCCTTGCGCACCGCTTCATTGCTGTGACCGAGGCATGACACCGCGGCGCCGCCGGACCCGTCGATATAGCGCTTGCCCGCGGCGTCGATGATGTAAGGACCGTCGCCCGCCACCGCGACCGGCAGAGTGCGATTGAGGCTTTCACGATACAGTATGTGCGACATGGTTTCCCCCTTGCGGCTCAGTTATATCCAGAACATACCGCCATCACGCGGGTTTCGTCCAGTCGATTGCATTTGCCGGCGAGCACCGCGTGCCCCCTCCCTAGCCCTTCTCTGTAAACGGAGGAGGGAAAAACCCCCTTCCCTTAAAAGAGGGGGGAGAGCAAGCGCAGCGGCGAGGGGGCTCGTGGGATGGGGGCAGGCCCGGATTATTTCTGCCCGTTGCGGTACGCTTCGTCGAATTTCGCTTCGAGAAAAGGGCTCACACTGCGGCAGCCGGCAACGACCGCCAGCGCCCACGCGAAATAATCGCGCTTGCGCTGCTCGTCCCAGCCGCTCGGCGGGCTGACGAGCATGGCGCGCAGATTGGAAGTCTTGTCGGCGATTTTCAGCATGCGCGCGCGCGCCGATGCGTGCGGCGCATGCTCGACCTGCAGCCGTTTGCGCTCGGCTTTCAGCAGCGACTTGTCGTCGGTGACGTCGCGCACGATACCGGCGACGTCGGCGCCGAAGGTGCCGACCAGTTCCTCGTAAGTGACGCCCTGGTCTTCGATACAGTCGTGCAGGAGGCCGGCAATAACGAGATTGGTGTCTTCACCGACCGTCGCTTCGGCCAGCAATTGCGCGACTTCGGCGAGGTGATTGATGTACGGCTCCTGCGCTTCGCCTTTGCGGCGCTGGCTGACGTGTTTTTTCGCGGCGTAATCGAGCGCGCGGGTCACTTGCACGAGGTCTAGGCCCATAAGAGGTCGCATGCTAGCAGGAAATACGGCGCGGCGCGCCGCGACAGGGCGCAGGCCGGAACGATATACTTGCCGGGTCAGCATGCGGCGAGGAGAAAGTTGATGGAGATAATTCCACTGGGACCGGGCTTTTTCGCCGAAGTTCGCGGCGCGGGGCTCGCCGACGTGGCGGCGCGCGACGACGTCTACGCCGCGGTGCGCGCCGCGTTCGAGGAACACTCGGTATTGCTGTTTCGCAATCAGCCGATCACCGATGAACTGCAGGTCGCCTACTCACAGCGCTTCGGCCCGCTCGAAATCGCCAAGGCCGCCTCGCTCGGCGAAGGCACGCCGTTTTCCATACTCACCAACATTGACCGCGCGACCGGCCGGCTGGTGCCGCCCGGCCACAAGGAAGCGCTGCGCGCACGCGCCAACCAGTTGTGGCACACCGACAGCTCGTTCAAGGTGCCGCCGGCGCTGGCGTCCGTGCTCTCCGCGCGCATCGTGCCGCCGCAGGGCGGCGAAACGGAATTTACTTCGATGCGGCGCGCATGGGAGCGCCTGCCCGAAGCGCAGCGCATGAAGCTCGCCGCCTCCTGCGCATGGCACGATTACACGCATTCGCGCGGCAAGATCGCACCGCAGCTCGCATCCGAGCGCGAACGCTCGACCATGCCACCCGTGTGCTGGCGCATGCGCTGGGTGAATCCGGTCAATCAGCGTCCATCGCTATACGTGGCGTCGCACACTTCCGGCATCGAAGGCATGGCTAAAGACGAAGCGCTGCTGCTGGTCGAACGGTTGATCGCCGACGCGACGCGGCCGGAATACACGTATCTGCATCGCTGGCAGGTCGGCGACGTCGTGATGTGGGACAACCGCGCAACCTTGCATCGCGGGCGGCCGTGGCCCGACAACCTGCACCCGCGGCACATGGTGCGCACCACCATATCGGCGACCGACGCCGACGGCGTGGCGGATTTGCGCCCCGCGCGCGCGGCGGCTTAAGGCGCCCGCCATGTTCGCAGCGGGAACGGCGCGATGATTCCCGTTCCTGCCCAGCTGTGGAGCCGCCTGCCGGCGACCGCGCTGATTGCGGCCAACCTCGCGGTCGCGGCGATCACGCTGTGGCGCGGCTGGGGCTTTTACGAAATCATCATCGTCTATTGGTGCGAGGCCGTGATCATCGGCGGCTACAACTTCGCCCGCATGTGCATGGTCGGGCTCGCGGGCCGGCCGTTCGGCAAATCCATCGATATGGACCCCGGCAGCCGGCTTTTCCTGGTAATAGTGGTGCTCGGCTTTTTCGTCGTGAAGTTCGGCGGCTTCGCGCTGACGATGGGCTTCCTGGTCGCGGCCGTGCCGGCATTTCTGCAGCACGCGCAGGATGCGGCAGGCCACGAAATATGGAAAGGACTGCGCGCAGTGGGCAGCGGCGTGGCAATCGCCGTGGCGGTGCTGGTCATCAGCCACGGCATATCTTTCGTCATGAACTTCCTGCTGCGCCGCGAATACGAAAACGCCAACCTGCTCGTGCTGCTGTTCTGGCCCTATGTGCGGATGTCGCTGGTGATGTTCACGCTGGCCGCCGGGCTGGTGGCGGCAAAGCTCGTTTCGTCTCTCGACACCTCGACAACATTCGGCGTGGTTATCGTGCTGGTTAAGCTGGCGGCGGATTTGTTGATGCACCTGGTCGAACACGCCTGGCTCGCGCGCGGCAAAAGCGCGGCGGCAAACTAGAACTCATCTCAAAAATACAACACAGACAAGCAACCGCCGATAGATTCTTTTTAATACCCCCTTGAGGGGTACGCCGATTAACGCCGATATAATTCCAGACTTGTCCCCGAATCTAGGTCAAATCCCTTGAGATTATCTGCGTTCATCGGCGGTTCCAAACTGTTTTTGAGATAGCTTCTAGTTGCCATGATGCTGCGCCTGGTGCTTGATACCAATGTCTGGCTCGACTGGCTGGTGTTCGACGATGCGGGTGTCGCGCTGCTGAAAGCAGCCGTCGCAGCCGGACAGGCGGAGATATTGATCGATGCCGCGTGCGCCGCCGAACTCGCCGCCGTACTCGGCTACCCGCTGCAAAAGAAAATTCTCACCGCTGACGCCAGAGACGCGCGCATGGCCGAGTGCCGCCGCACCGCGCAAATGATCGAACTCATTTCTCCGCCATCCGCCCAACCACTGCCGGTGTGCCGCGATACCGACGACCAGAAATTCCTCGAACTCGCGCGCGCCGCCCGCGCGGATTTTCTGGTCACCAAGGACCTGCTGCTGTTGAAGCTCGCGCGGCGCAAAGTCCGGCGCGCGCCGTTCGGCATCGTCACCCCGGCGCAATTGAACACCACGCTCGCCACCCTGTCCTAAGTTCTACGGCGGCACCCCACGCCTCCGGCCGTTGTGAAAAAACCACAACTAATGGACACAAAGCGTGACTTATTGCCCGCGCATTGTGAAATAATCCTGCCCCAAATAATTCGCCACCCTACAATGGGTTAGCACAACTCGCAAAGGAACAGTCTTAGATAATGGAGGCGAACATGAAACGGCTACTTATTGCGACAGGCTTGTTGTTCATTGCGCAAGCACCATTGGCGGCCGCGGACAGCCTGCCTCCCGCGCGCACTTCCAGCGTCGCTGAAATGCTGCAGTTGAAACAGGAACATCAGTTGCGCGGGCAACTCGTCAGGGAAGGCCGTTGGGACGAAGTCCGCAAGTTGGACGAAGCGCAACAGCGGCGGCAGAAGATGCACACGAAGCAAACGCTGACCAAAATGAATGCCGAAATCGCGCGCGAAAGCACCTCTGACGCGCCGCTCAGCGGCGATAGCGATGCCAGTTTTTGCGCGCCGGGGCGGACAGTTACCAAGCTCGATGCGATGAAAACGAAACAGGACTCGGCTTCCACCGGGAACGACAGCAGCAACGTGCGTTAACGCCCGGCTTATTCAGGGACCAGCCAGCGCGCGCGCTGCTCGCCCTCGCCGTCCTGCGCCAGCACCGGCCACAGCCACGCCAGTATTTTTTTCGCCGCGGTTTCGAAATCAAACGGCGGATTGACGACGAGCATGCCGCAGCCGCGCACGCTGCCGCTGATGCCTATGTTGCGCACCGACAGCTCCAGTTGCAGGATCTTGCGGATGCCAGTCGCTGCCACGCGCCGCTCGAATGCATTCATCGCGATCGGGTCCATCAGCGGATACCACAGTGCATACACGCCTGTCGCAAACTTCCTGTGCGCTTCGGCAAAACCATCACTCAGGCGCTTGAACTCCTGCGCGCGATCGAACGACGAATCGACGAACACGAGGCCGCGCCGCTCGGGCGGCGGCAGAAAAGCCTTGAGCGCCTGGTAGCCGTCGAGCAGGCGCACCTGGACCTGGCGGTCGTTGGCAAACAGTTTATCCAGCACCTCGAAATCCCGCTTGTTGAGTTCGCTCAGCGCCAGGCGGTCGTGCGCGCGTAACAGTCCGCGCACGATGCGCGGGCTGCCGGGATAGAAATTGAGCTTTTTGTCCGGATTCTCCGCGCGCACGGCGTCGAGGTACGGCGCCATTTCCGGCGGCGCGTCTTTGCGCGCCCATACCAGCGAAATGCCGGATTTATACTCGGCGTTCTTGCGCGCCCACTCGTGCGTGAGGTCGTAATGCCCGATGCCGGCGTGCGTGTCGAGGCAGAAAAACGGTTTGTCTTTTTTCGCCAAGCCGAGCACGAGCTGAGCCAGCAGCGCGTGTTTGAAGACGTCCGCGAAATTACCCGCGTGAAAGAGATGTCGGTAGGCGAGCACGGGCTGTCGCGGTGAGGCGTGAGGAGTAAGGGGTGAGGCGGCAAGCGCGGCGCGCTTGCACCTACTTCACGCCGAATTTTGCGCGATAGTGCTTGCCCAGCATCTTGCGCGTCTGCTGGTTGAAATTCGGGTTCAGCGCAAACGGATTTTTGGTTTTGGCCGGCGCGGGAAGCAGAGACTTTTGCAGTTTCGGTAATGAGGGTTTTGTCATGGCTGCGGGATGGTTGCGAACCGGCGGCATTATGCGCTTTTTCGCCCTGATCGCACACCGGCTGTTAACCAGTTCATGGCACGCAGCGCGGCCGCATGTGGATTCCTGCCTTGCGGCAAGACGCGCGCTTTTGTTAGTTTCGAACAGATATGAAATGCCGGATTTTCAAACGCTGGCGCGGCAGGCGCATGCTATCCTCCGCAACACTGCACCACTTCGCACGTAACGGCGCTGCCGCCGCATGACACCCGCGAAAATCCTGCTCAATCTCGCTCTGCCAGCCGCCATTCTCATCGGCGCGTGGCTGCTGGCCCCCCGCGCAGCGGAGCTGCCGCCGTCGCTCGCCGGCATCAAGGTCTACGGCTTCTACTTCGTGCTGACGGTGGGCCTGCTGCTCGCTCTCGTCTTTCGCCGCGGGCGCATCGTATTCGCGCTGCTCACCCTCGCCCTCGCCTACCTCTGCTATGGCGTGCTGCTACGCGACGGGCTCGCCGGCTTTCGCGCGCACACGCTGTTCGCAGCGCTGGGCGTGTTCGTACCCTTGAATCTTGCGCTGCTGTGCCTGCTGCCCGAGCGCGGCACCTTCAACGTGCACGGCCTGCAGCGCGCGGGTGTGCTCGCCGCCGAAGTGCTGCTCACGCTGTGGGTCATTTATTCACCGGCCACGCGCATCACGGCGTGGGCGATTTCACCTTTCATCGAGACCACGTTGCTCGCCGCGTCGCCGGTCCGGCAACTGGGCTGGATTGTTTTGACGCTGGGCATGGCGACGAGCCTGGCGGTGTGGATCATGAGACGTGTTGCGCTCGACATTGCCTTCGCGGGCGCGATAACCGCGTTTGCGCTGGCCATGCATCTGGTCGGCGATGCAAATGCATTCGCTGTTTACCTCGCGGCCGCCGCGCTGATTTTCACCATCGCGCTGCTGCAGGACACTTTCCGCATGGCGTTTCGCGATGAGCTGACGGGGTTGCCGAGCCGGCGCAATCTCAACGAGCGCATGATGGGACTGGGCCGCCGCTATACGATAGCGATGTGCGACGTCGACCATTTCAAGAAGTTCAACGACACGCACGGCCACGATCTCGGCGACCAGGTGCTGAAAATGGTGGCGGCGAAGCTCGACGAAGTGAAAGGCGGCGGCACGGCGTACCGCTATGGCGGCGAGGAGTTCACGGTGCTGTTTCCCGGCAGGGACATCGAACATGCGATGCCGCATCTCGAAGCGCTGCGCGCTTCAATCGAAGCGTACAAACTCGCGGTACGCGCGCCGGGCCGGCCGGAGAAGCCGGAGCCTTCCACGCGCAGGCGCGGCGCTTTTCGCGCAGCGACCTCTGTCTCGGTCACGATCAGCATAGGCGTGGCGGAACGCACCACGGAACGGGCCACCACCGAAGACGTCATCAAAGCGGCAGACAAAGCGCTGTACCGCGCAAAAAACAAAGGCCGCAACCGGGTGAGCGAATGATTAACACTTCGCCCGCCATGCTGTCACTGCTGCGATTGGTCTGCGCCGCTTGCCTGCTCGCGCCCGCATCCGCCGCGCCCGCGGTCGAATTGAAAATCCTCGCCACCGATCCCGCACCCGACGTGATGCTCGCGCGCCAGCAGCCGTTTTTCGTGCGCTTTGAACTGAAAAACGCGGAACCGGTCACGGTTACTGTCAGCGGTTTGTACAAAAGCAAAGCCGTGATCGACGATGGCGGCGGCAGCGCGCCGCTGCTGCTGCCCGCGGGCGGCGGCACCGGTGTCGTGAGTTTTTTCTACTGGGGCGAAAAACCGACGCGCATCGACGAAGTGCGTTTGAAAATCGACGACCGCGCGAGCGGCGCGAAACTCAGCGAGTACGCTTTTCCGGTCGCCCTCACCTGGCTGATGGACGACCCGCCGCCGCGCGAACTGCCGGCGTGGGTCAAGGAATGGCAACAGGCGCAGCTTGCCCAGCGCAATCAGCCTGAGCGCAAAGGCGCGCCGGCCGCGGCAGAGTCGAGGAACGAGTGGGTTGCGCTGGCGGCGGGCGCCCTGCTCCTGTTGGTCGCGCTCGCCTGGTTCTGGCGGCGGCGCATGCGTGTGGCGCCCGGTAACAATAAAGCACCCCGGTGATAAGCTCGCTTTCCTGATCCGCAAGTTGCTGGAGGAGACCATGCAGCTCACACCCGCCCAGATCGAGGAATACCGCCGCGAGGGTTATTTGTTTTTTCCCGGGCTCTTTACGCCCGCGGAAATCAAAACGCTCAACGACGAAGTGCCGAAACTCTACGCCGAAGAGCGCCAGGAGAACGTGCGCGAAAAAGGCAGCACCGCCGTGCGCACCAATTTCGCCGCGCATACCTACAACGACGCTTACCGCAGGCTCGGCCGCCATCCGCGCCTGATCGAACCCGCGCAGCAAATCCTCGGCGACGGCGTTTACATCCACCAGTTCAAGATAAACGGCAAGGCCGCGTTCGACGGCGACGTCTGGCAATGGCACCAGGATTACGGCACGTGGTTCAACGACGACGACATGCCGGACGCGCGCGCGATGAACATCGCGGTATTCCTCGAAGACGTCAACGAGTTCAACGGCCCGCTGATGTTCATCCCGCGTTCGCACCAGAAAGGGCGCTTTGATGCCAGCCATGACTTGTCGACCACCAGTTACCCGTTATGGACGATAGACAACGCCACCATCACGCGGCTGGTGGCCGACGGCGGCATCATTTCCCCCAAAGGCCCGGCGGGATCGATGATGATGTTTCACTGCAACCTGATGCACGCTTCCGGCAGCAATATGACGCCGTGGAACCGCACCATCGTCTACCTGAGCCTCAACTCCTGCCAGAACCATATCCGGCGCTTCAAACGGCCTGAATACATCGCGCACCGCGATTTCACGCCCATCCAATGCCTGCCCGACGACTGCCTGGCCAAATAGTTAGCTGTCTCAAAAGCTGTTTGGAACCGCCGATAGACGCGGATGAACGCAGATAAGCTCAAGGGATTCGACCTTGATTCCGGGAAAAGTCTGGATTTATATCGGCGTCAATCGGCGTTATCGGCGGTTGCTTGTCGGGGTTGTATTTTTGAGATGAGTTCTAATACCTAAAGCGGGATTTAACCCTTTCCGGCGAAGCCTGCCGTTTATAGCGGCAGGTCGTTAATTCTTCGGGAGGTTGTTATGTACAATTCAAGCGTGGGCATACGGCGGGTCGCGGGTCTTTTACTATTTGCAGCAGGCGCATGGCTCGCTTTGACAGCCAGCGCGCAAAATCTGGCTCCGGTGTCGGTCGAGCGCGTAGCGCGTCCGCAACTGGTGATTGCAGCGCCCGGCGACACGCCGGTGCGCCTGCAGCAGGTCGCCGTGCATACCGAAGTCAGCGGCAGTCTCGCAGTCACGGAGATCGCGCTCACTTTCCACAACCCCAACCGCCGCATCCTCGAAGGCGAGCTGCAGTTCCCGCTGCTTGCCGGCCAGAACGTGCTCGGTTTCGCGCTCGACGTGAACGGGCGCATGCGCGAAGCGGTGCCAGTAGACAAAGCGCGCGGCCAGGCGGTGTTCGAAGACATCACGCGCGCTAAAGTCGATCCGGGCTTGCTGCAGATCACGCAGGGCAACAACTTCAAGCTGCGCGTCTACCCGATACCAGCACTTGGCACGCGGCAGGTGCTCATCCGTTATGCCGAAACGCTGAAAAAACGCGCGGGCCGCCTCGTCTACCACCTGCCGCTCGAATACGCCGACACGCTCGACAACTTCCGGCTCGACCTCAATGTCGTCGGCGCCAAGGGCGCACCCGAGAAAACGCGCGGCCAGCTCGACGACCTCAATTTCAAACCGGGGAACAACGGCTATCACGCACAGGTGTCGCGCGACCGCTACGCCGGCCGCGGCGTGCTCGAACTTGATATTCCGCCCGCGCCCGGCGCGCAGGCCTATACGCAGGTGTTCGATGCAAAGACCTACTTCTACGCGGACCTGCCGGTGCCGGCGCGCGAAGCGGCGCGCACGCTGCCTGCCGTCGTAGGCCTGGTGTGGGACAGCTCGGGCTCGGGTGCAGCCCGCGATCACGGGCGCGAATTCGCACTGCTGGACGCGTACTTCCGCCGCATGAAAAACGGTGAAGTGCGGCTCACGCGCATACGCGATTCCGCCGAGGCCGCGCAGTCCTTCAGTATCGTGAACGGCAACTGGCAGGCGTTGCGTGCCGCACTCGAAAGTGCTGCCTACGATGGCGCGACCAACCTCGGCGCTTTCGTTGCCGACTCCGCGATTCCCGAATACCTGTTATTCAGCGACGGTTTGTCCAACTTCGGCGCACGAACGCTCACCGCGCTGCGCGTGCCGCTCTACAGCGTGTCGGCGTCGAACAAGAGCGACCCGACGTTTCTTACCCACCTCGCCGAAGACAGCGGCGGCCGTTTTATCGACCTGCTCGCCGACTCCGCGCGCGAAGCCGAGCGCAAACTGCTGTTCGCGACCACGCGCGTTTCCATTCTTTCCGCTGACGGCGCGCGCGAACTCGTGATGCGCTCGCCGTACCCGCAGCAGGGACGCATTGAAGTTGCGGGACAATTGACCGAAGCATCGACGCGCGTACGCCTCTCCATCGCGCATCCCGGCGCAAAACCGGTCACGCTCGAAGTGCCGGTGCGCGCGGGCGCCGCACCTTTCATGCTGGTCGCCCCATTGTGGGCGCGTTTGAAAGTGGACGCGCTCGAAGCACAGTACGATCTGAACCGCGCCGAAATTCGCCGGCTCGGGCAGGCGTTCCATCTCGTCACGCGCGAAACGTCGTTGATCGTGCTCGAAAGAACCGAAGACTATGTACGCTACGAAATCGCGCCGCCGCCGGAACTGACGGCAGACTATGCACGACTGCAGCAGTTCGCCGCGCAACGCCGCGGCGCCGACCGCAACGCGCACCTGGAAAACATCGTGCGCCGCTTCGAGGCAAAGATCGCATGGTGGAACAAGGATTTCCCGCAGGGCGACAAACCCGTGCCACCGCAGGTGTTGAGGCCCGCCGAAACGTCGGGCCTGATGCAGGACCGGCGCGATCAGGCCCCGCTGCCCGCGTCTGCTCCCGCACCGGCCATACGGTCCGAAGCGCAGTCCGCACAACGCCTGGCGGAACGGGAAGTCGCCAAATCGGCCCGCGCCAACGTGTCGGGCATGGCGTCTGAAATGGCCGGCGCCAGCGACAGCATGGCGAGCGCGATCAACGCCACCATACAACTCAAGAAATGGGAACCCGACGCGCCGTACGCGACCCGCATGCGCAATGCGGCGGGCGACAACGTTTACCGCGTCTATCTCGACGAGCGGCCCGGTTATCTGAACAGCACGGCGTTTTTTCTCGACGCCGCCGACATCCTGTTCGACAAGAAGCAGCCGGCGCTCGCCGTGCGCGTGCTGACCAACCTCGCCGAAATGGACCTCGAGAACCGTCATATCCTGCGCATCCTCGGCTACCGTCTGCTGCAGGCGAACCGGCCGGCCCTCGCCATTCCGGTGTTCCGCAAGGTGCTGGAACTTTCGCCGGAAGAGCCGCAGTCGTACCGCGACCTCGGCCTGGCACTCGGCGCCAACCGCCAGTACCAGCAGGCGATCGACACGCTGTACGAAGTCGTGGTCAAGCCCTGGCACGGGCGCTTTCCCGACGTCGAAATCATCACGCTGGCGGAATTGAACGCGATCATCGCGACCAACGGCGACAAGCTGGACCTGAGCCGCATCGATCCGCGCCTGATCAAGAACCTGCCGCTCGATCTGCGCGTGGTGCTGACGTGGGATGCGGACAACACCGACATCGATTTATGGGTGACCGATCCCAACGGCGAAAAAGCGTTCTACGGACACCAGCTCACTTACCAGGGCGGGCGCATGTCGCTCGATTTCACCGGCGGCTACGGGCCGGAGGAATTCTCGTTAAAGCGCGCCAAGCCGGGCAAATACAAAGTGGAGGCGCAGTATTTTGGCGACCGCCGCCAGGCAGTGACCGGGCCGACCACGCTGCAAGTGAAGCTCGCGACCCGCTTCGGCACCGCCGAGCAAAAAGAGCAAAGCATCACCCTGCGCCTCAAGGGCCGGCAGGAAACCGTGTTCGTTGGCGAGTTTGAAGTCAAATGAGAACGGTTAAATGCTCTAATATGGCGGAACAGGCGCGGCGCGTGCCGCGCCTGACAAACCGAAGGGTGCCATATGGAACCCATGACCCATCTCGTGCTGGCCGCCGTGGCGTTTCTCGCGACGCACTACATTGCGAGCACGCCGTTGCGGGCAGCGCTTGTCGCGACGCTGGGCAAAGCTTATCTCGCGCTGTATTCGCTGCTCGCGTTCGCGACGCTGGGCTGGATGATCTGGGCGTTCTATCACGCGCCCTTCATCAATCTCTGGTACGCGGTGGCGCTGCGTCCGGTGCCGCTGTTCGTCATGCCCATCGCGCTGGTATTCATGGTGTGCGCGCTGGCCACGCCCAATCCGACGATGGTCGGGCGGGAGAAGCTGCTTAAATCGACGCATCCTGCGCACGGCATCCTGCGCATCACCCGCCACCCGCTGATGTGGGGCTTCGCGCTGTGGGGAGCCAGCCACATCGCGGCACGCGGCGATGCGGCCGCCTTGATATTTTTCGGCACTTTCATCGTGCTCGCGCTCTCGGGCGCATGGCTCATCGACCGGCGCAAAGCGGCAACTCTGGGCGCTGACTGGAAGCAATTTGCCGCCGTGACATCGAACCTGCCGTTCGCGGCGATCGCCGGCGGCCGCAATCAGTTCAAACTGGCCGAAATCGGCTGGTGGAAAATCCTGCTCGGCCTCGCTCTCTACGTTGCGCTGATCATGCTGCATCACCGGCTGTTCGGCGCGCACGCTATCATCTGATGCGCGCTGCCCGGTTAGAATATCGCTTCTGCCAACACCACTATCCCCATGAACATTGCTGACCTGCACCAGGAGTACATGCGCGAATCCCTCGACGAGCAGGATGTCGCCCACGATCCATTCGTACAGTTCGACCGCTGGTTCAAGGAGGCGATCGCCGCAAAAATGCCGATGCTGAACGCGATGACGCTTGCTACCGTATCAGCCAGCGGCCAGCCGGCGGCGCGCATCGTGCTGCTGAAAGGCGTCGATGCGCGCGGCTTTGTGTTCTTCACCAATTACTCATCACGCAAAGGCACGGAAATCGCCGCCAACCCGGCCGCAGCGTTGCTTTTTCACTGGACCGAGCTTGAACGCGAAGTGCGCATCGACGGCAGCGTGGAGAAAGTGACGGCGCAGGAATCCGACGAATATTTTGCCAGCCGCCCGCTCGGCAGCCAGCACGCCGCGATCGCGTCGCCGCAAAGCGAGGTGGTGCCGAATCGCACGGTGCTGGAAGCGCGATTTGCCGCGGCCGAAAAATCGCAGGGCGATGCGCCAACGCGGCCCGCACACTGGGGCGGCTATCGCGTGCTGCCTTCGGCTATCGAGTTCTGGCAGGGACGCCCCAACCGCCTGCACGACCGCGTGCTTTATTCGCGCGTCGACGGCGGTTGGAAAATCACGCGCCTCGCGCCCTGACCCGTAACCGCCGTTTTGCAACGAAAAAAGGGAAACGTCATGAACAGGATAATGTTGTCGATGGGCGTGCTTTCATTGCTCGGCGCTGCGGGCAGCGCGCAAGCCGAGTACCCGGAACGCCCGATCCGGCTCATCATTCCGTCCGCGGCCGGCGGCTCGCCCGACGTCGTGACGCGCATACTCGCGCTCGAGCTGGTCAAGCAGATGGGCCAGCAGATCGTGATCGACAATCGCCCCGGCGCCAGCTACACCATCGGCACCGACATGATCGTGCGCGCCAATCCCGACGGGTATACGATTGGCTACGCCAACGTGGTGTCGCTCGCCATCAACAAATCGCTGCTGCCCAAAGCACAGCAGCCGTACGATCCGGACAAGGATCTCGTCGTCGTCGGCCAGTTCCTGTCGACTTACAACATGCTCGCGGTGACCAACGCCCTGCCGGTAAAATCGGTCAAGGAATTGATCGATTACGCGCGGCAGTACCCGGGCAAGTTGACGAATGCGTCTGGCGGCAACGGCACCACCGGCCATCTCGGCGGCGAGCTCTTCAAGATCATGACCGGCACGCAGATCGTGCACGTGCCGTATAAAGGCAGCCCGCAAGGGATTTCGGACCTGATCGGCGGCCAGGTGCAACTGATGTTCGACAACCTGACTTCGATTTCGCCCCACGTGCGCTCGGGCAAGGTGCGCGGCATCGGCGTCAGCAGCGCGAAGCGTTCGCCGATATTTCCCGACATCCCGACGATAGCGGAAGCCGGCGTGCCCGGTTACGAGACCAACGCCTGGGGCGGGCTCGTGCTACCGGTCGGCACGCCGAAGGCCATCGTCACCAAGCTCAACAGCGAAGTCAACAAAGCGTTGCGGTCGACTGCCCTGAAAGACCGCTATGCCGCCATCGAAGCCGATCCGGTCGGCGGCACGCCGGAAGAATTCACGGCGTTCGCCCGCCAGGAAACCGCGAAGTGGGCAGACGTCGTCAAGAAATCCGGTGCCAAACTCGACTAAATCTGATGCAACCGCCGATGCACGCAGATGAACGCGGATAGCCACAGACAATCCCAACCGTAGAAATACGCGGGTAATTATCGGCGTTAATCGGCGTGCATCGGCGGTTGCGTTGCTTGAAGGAAATACTGATGATCATTTCGAAAATATATTATGGCCAGCACTGAACACTACGACCTGATAGTTCGCAACGCGACCATCATCGACGGCACGCGCGCGCCGCGCTTTCACGGCGAGATCGGCGTGCGCGGCGACCGCATAGTCAAAATCGGCGCGCTGGACAAGGCAACCGCCGACACCGAAGTCGACGCAACGGGCATGATCGCCGCACCCGGCTTCATCGATGCGCACACGCACGACGACCGCATGCTCTTGTCCAACCCGGACATGGCGCCGAAAGTCAGCCAGGGCGTAACGACGGTAGTCACCGGCAACTGCGGCATCAGCCTCGCGCACTCGCCCGCCAACGGCGCCTCGACGCCGCCCCTCGATTTGCTTGACGGCAGCGGCGACTGGTTCAGGTTTCCGAGCTTCCGCTCCTACCGCGAAGAACTCGCGGCCAGGCCCGCCGCCATCAACGCCACCTGCCTCGTCGGCCATACGACGTTCCGCGTGGCCACGATGGACCGGCTCGACCGCGCGGCGACAACGGCCGAGATGGCGAAAATGCGCGCGATGGCGCAGGAATCACTCGCTTCGGGCGCGATCGGCGTTTCCACCGGCACCGCCTACCCGCCAGCCGCTTGCGCGCCGACAGAGGAAATCATCGAGATCTGCCGCCCGCTGACAGAATTCAACGGCCTCTACGTCACACACATGCGCAACGAAGACGACCAGGTCACCGAGTCAATCGAAGAAACCTGTTTGATCGGCCGCACGCTGGCGGTTCCCATCGTCATTTCGCACCATAAAACGGTCGGCACCAAAAACCACGGCCGCTCGGTCGAGACGCTGAAGCAGATCGCCGGGCTGATGAAAAAGCAGCCGATGGGGCTCGACTGCTATCCGTATATCGCGTCGTCGACGGTATTGCGTTACGACCGGCTCGAGCAATCATCGCGCATCATCATCACCTGGTCCAAGCCACATCCGGAATTCTCGGGCGTCGATCTCGACGAAGTCGCGAAGCGGCTCAAGATGACGCAGGCCGAAGCCGTCGAGAAAATAAAACCGGCCGGCGCGATTTATTTCATGCTGGATGAAAAAGACGTGCAGCGCATTCTCGCTTTCGAAGAAACCATGATCGGGTCGGACGGACTGCCGCACGACACCAAGCCACATCCGCGGCTGTGGGGCACTTTCCCGCGCGTGCTGGGCCATTACTCGCGCGAATTGAAACTCTTTCCGCTGGAAACCGCGGTCTACAAGATGACCGGCCTCACGGCAGGCAAGTTCGGACTCAAAGATCGCGGCGTGCTGAAGGCCGGCGCATATGCCGACATCACGCTGTTCAATGCCGACACCGTGATGGACGCGGCGGATTTCGTGCACTCGACGCTGCCCGCGCGCGGCATCGGTACCGTCGTCGTCAATGGCGCCATCGTATGGCGCGACGGCAAGAC
>CANJHY010000105.1:0-16587 GCA_947474275.1 Betaproteobacteria bacterium | reverse complement strand
GGCGATTACGAGTCCGAAGCGCACTCAGGCCATGCCTGACGTCATGACGTTTGCCGAAGCGGGTTACGCGGCAATCGACGCCGTCACCATCAACGGCATACTGGCGCCCGCCAATACGCCGAAAGATTACGTGCAGCGCGTGAACAAGGTCGTGAACGGCGCGCTGAAAAAGCCGGAGATGCAGTCCAAGTTGATCGATCTCGGGTTCGAAGTCGCCGGCGGCACGCCGGAGGAATTCGCCACCTGGATACGCACGGAAATTGTGAAGTGGGCCAAGGTCGTCAAGGATTCCGGCGCCAGGGCTGAAGGGCTTTAAGTCGCCATGACGATCAAGTCCGTCACACCAATCGCGCTCAATCTGCCGTTCGACGTGGGCGGGCCCAAGCCGCTGTTCGCGGGCAAGCCGCGTAATATGGAAATGCTGCTGCTGCGGGTCGAAACCGACAGCGGCATAGTCGGTTGGGGTGAGGCATTCGGTTACGCGGTGTGGCCGGCGACACGCACGGCGATTGAGGCGCTGATTGCGCCACTGGCAATCGGCCGCGACGAGCGTGATATCACGGCGCTGATGCTGGACCTGCAGCGCAAACTGCATTTGCTCGGACGCACCGGTCCCGTCATGTATGCGATGTCGGGCCTCGACATTGCGCTGTGGGACATTGCCGGCAAAGCAGTCGGCAAGCCGGTGGCGGAATTGCTGGGTGGCGCGCGGCGCAAGGATTTCTCCGCGTACGCGAGTCTCGTGCGCTATACCGACCCGGCGCTGATCGCGCGCAACGCCAAGGCGGCAGTCGAACGCGGTTATCGCGCCATCAAATTGCATGAAATCGGCGTCGAACAAGTGCGCGCGGCGCGCGAAGCCATCGGTCCGGATGTGAAGCTGATGATGGACACTAATTGCCCGTGGACACCGGCTGAGGCAATAGCGATTGCCGCGAAGGTGCGCGAGTACGATTTGTTCTGGTTCGAGGAGCCGGTGTGGCCGCCTGAAGACTATGCAGGCCTGGCGCGCGTGCGCCGTGACTGTGGAATCGCAGTATCCGCCGGTGAGAACGCGGTAAGCCTCACGGATTTCCAGGTGATGTTTGACTCTGGTGCAGTCGATTACGCGCAGCCGAGTGTGACCAAGATCGGCGGCATCACTGAAATGATGCGCATCGCGCAGCTCGCGCGCGAGCGCAGCGTGACGCTGGTGCCGCATTCGCCGTATTTCGGCCCCGGCCTGCTGGCGACCCTGCACATGGCGGCGGCGTTCGAGCACGAAACGATGATCGAGTATTCGTACACCGAACTGGGAGCGAATCCGCTGGGCGATGCGATAGCGGTGAAGAACGGCCGCATTGCACTGCCCACTGGACCGGGGCTCGGCCGCGATCCCGACCCGGACGTGGTGGAGCGTTACCGCGTGCCATGATTGCAGGCCTGGTGTTGGTGTGGGGATTGGCAGTCTCGGCAGTATTCAACCCGGCAAGTGCCGCCACCATCGCGATCGACGTCGGGCATTACCGCGAAGAGCCGGGGGCCACCAGCGCGCGCGGCCGCCCGGAGTTTGCATTCAATCTCGATCTGGCGCGCGAACTTGAAACGGCGTTGCAGGCGCGCGGCCATGCAACGCAATTGATCGGCGCTGACGGCGGAATGCGCGACTTATGGCGCCGTCCGCGCGCGGCACGCGGCGCAGACCTGTTCATTTCGGTACATCACGACTCAACGCAGGCGCGCTATCAGAGCACGTGGGTTCACGAGGGGGCAGCGCAGCGTTACAGCGACAGGTTCGCAGGTTTCTCGTCGTTCGTATCGCGCGAAAACCCCGGTTGGCGCACGGGCCTGCGATGCGCGTCGGCAATCGGCGGCGCGCTGGTCAAGGCGGGGTTCACGCCGTCGCTGTATCATGCTGATCCGGTATTGGGCGAAAACCGTCAGTTTGCGGACAAGGTCAATGGCGTGCACTACTACGATCACCTGGCTGCCTTGCGGCACGCCAGCATGCCGGCACTACTGTTCGAGGCTGGCGTCATCGTCAATCGCGAGGAGGAAATCAGGATGCGGGACGGTACTGTCCGGAATAGCATTGTGACTGGGGTCGCTGCGGGTATCGATGCATGCCTGAAAAAGGATGAAGGCGGAAGGATGAAGGATGAATGGAAATACAACGGCAAG
This sequence comes from Betaproteobacteria bacterium, assembly GCA_947474275.1. Lineage (GTDB taxonomy): Bacteria > Pseudomonadota > Gammaproteobacteria > Burkholderiales > SG8-41 > PALSA-1004. The sequence continues at coordinate 14,427 of CANJHY010000105.1, read as the reverse complement.
GACAATGTACATGGCAAATAAACGGAATTCGCTTTTTTTCATCCTTCATCCTTTATCCCTCATCCTTGGCGGGGCAGTCGCGTTAGCGCTGAGTTGTCCCGCCGCGTTTGCGCAGTCCTATCCCGCCAAGACCATGCGTTTCCTCGTTGGCTACACCCCCGGCGGCGCGGCAGACATTCTGGCGCGTGCGGTTGGTGCGCGCATGACCGAAGCGTGGGGGCAGTCGGTGATAGTGGAGAACCGCGCGGGTGCGGGCACCAATATTGCCTCTGAAATTGCTGCCAAATCGCCGCCGGACGGTTACACGCTGTTCATGCCGACGGTCGCCAACGCCATTAACGTGTCGCTCTATCCGAAGCTCGCTTATGACCCGTTCAAGGATTTTACTTTTGTCACCAACATCGCAACGGTGCCGGGCATAGTCGTCGTGCATCCATCGGTTCCGGCTAAAAACACCAAGGACCTGATCGCGCTGGCGCGCGCGCACCCGAACCAGTTGCGCCACGGCTCGACCGGCATCGGCAGCCCGCATCACCTCGCCGGCGAACTGTTCAAGACCATGGCAGGTATCAAAATGATCCACGTGCCGTATAAAGGGGCATCGCCCGCGCTGGTCGACGTAGTGGCCGGCCATATCGAGGTTTATTTCGGCGCCTTTGTTTCGACGCTGCCGCACGTAAAAAGCACGCGTGTGCGCGCTCTCGGTGTGACCAGCCTGAAGCGGGTGGCGGTGACGCCCGAAATTCCGACCATAGACGAGCAGGGCTTGAAGGGTTTCGAGACCGGCTCGTGGTTCGGCGTGGCCGTGCCGACCGGCACTTCGCGCGACATCGTGGCCAAGCTGCATGCGGAAGTCACGCGCATCATCAAGATCCCGGAAGTCACCGACCGCATCGCGTCGGAAGGCGCCGCTTTTGTCGGTGACACGCCGGAGCAGTTCACTGCTTTTTTCGCGGCAGAAGTTGCGAAGTGGGGCAAGGCAGTCAAGGCGTCCGGTGCCAAACCGGAATAGTTAACGAAAGATGAAGGACAGGGAATGAGATTACGTTGGGTATTGTTGGTGTCGGCGATTTTGCTTTGTGCAGGCACGGCATGGGCGCAGAAATATCCGGACAAACCGGTGCGGCTGGTGGTCGGCTTTCCGCCGGGCGGCGCGGGCGATATCCTTGGTCGTCTGGCGGCGCAGGCGTTGTCGGCCGGTTTGAAAGAACAGGTTGTCGTCGACAATCGGGGCGGGGCGGGTGGATTGGTCGCGACCGAAATCGTCGCCCACTCGGTCGCCGATGGTTACACGCTGTTGTTTGCGTCGATTCCCCACGTGATCAATCCTTTTCTCTACAAAAAAGTCGATTACGATCCGATCAAGGATTTCGATGCGGCGGTGCAGTTCGTAGCCGCGCCGCTACTCCTGGCTATCAACGTGAAAGTGGAGGTCAAATCAGTCAAAGAGTTCATCGCGCTCGCCAAAGCAAGGCCGGGACAAATGAATTACGGCTCGGGAGGCAGCGGGTCGTCGAGTCACCTCGCGATGGAATTGTTCAAGACCATGGCGGGTGTCGATCTCGTGCATATTCCATACAAGGGCACAGGCCCGATGTTTTCGGAGCTGATTGGCGGGCAATTGAATGCCACCATCGCCAGCGCGGTGCCATTGATTCCACAGGTCAAAGCCGGCAGGCTGCGAGGGCTGGCGGTGACCGGTGCAAAACGCTCTTCGGCGATGCCGGATTTGCCGACCATAGGCGAGACCGTGATGGGTTACGAAGTGACGAACTGGTTTGGTATCGCAGCGCCGCATGGCACGCCGAAAGCCATCGTCACGCGCATCAATGCCGAGATAAACCAGGCGCTGAAGACTGCGGCGCTGAAGGATTTGCTCGGCGCGCAGGGTGCAGAGCCGGCAGGCGGCACGCCGGATGAATTCGGCGCGCTGATCAGGCGCGACCTCGCCAAGTGGGAAAAAGTCGTGAAAGCTTCGGGCGCGAGAGTTGACTGAACCGCGCAGTGCGCGGTGTGAAGGGCGAAGGGTGAAGGGGGCTCGAAAATGAAAATTGCTATCAAGTGGTGCAGCGTATTGTGTGGATTCGCGTCCGCAGTTGTCATGGCACAGGGTTTTCCAAACAAACCCGTGCGCATCATCGTGCCGTTTTCGGCGGGCAGCGGCAGCGACGTTTTCGCGCGCACGCTCGGACCGAAATTCACCGAGACGTGGGGCCAGCAGGTCGTCGTCGAAAACCGCGAAGGCGCGGGCGGCGCCATTGGCGCGCAACTCGTCGCGAAGGCCGCGCCCGACGGTTATACGCTGTTGCTGGGAGCGACTTCCTGGGCCGTCGCGCCCAGCCTTTACGCGAAGCCGCCGTACGACGCGTTCAGGGATTTTGTGCCGGTTGGCCGCATCGGGTCCGTTCCCAGCGTGCTCGTCGTGCATCCCGCCCTGCCAGTCAACGATGTGAAAGCGCTGATCAAACTCGCCAAGGCCCAGCCCGGCAAGTTGGACTACTCGTCGTCGGGCAAAGGGGCTCCCAGCCATTTGTTCGTCGAATACTTCAAGGCGATGGCCAAGGTGGACATCGTGGAAGTCCCCTACAAGATTACTGCGCAGGCGCTGACCGACGTGATCGGCGGACAGATCGTGATGAATCTGCCGATACTTGCAGCAGGGTTGCCGCATGTGCGTGCGGGACGTCTCAAAGCGTTGGCGGTGACGAGCGCAAAACGCGCGGGTGCGGCCCCGGAGATTCCCACGCTCGCCGAGTCGGGGGGGCTGCCGGGTTATGAGGCGGCGCAATGGCAGGGTTTCATTGCGCCGGCCGGAACGCCTGCCGATGTCGTAACGAAGATCAATGCCGAACTCAATCGCGCACTGCAATTGCCCGATGTGAAAGAACGCATCGGCAATCTGGGCGTCGACTTCGCGCCAACCACGCCGCAGCAATTTGCGGCCGACATCAAGACCGACGTCGCAAAGTGGGACCAGTTGATCAAATCACTCGGCATACGTCTCGATTGAACCTGCAGACTCCCGATCCGCGCCGCTACCCGCTTGGTGCGGCGGACCTTGAGCTGGCGCGGTTTGCCGATCCCGCGGCATTGCTGAACGTGCTCGAACGCGGCGCTGATGCCGAGCTCAGCGCGGCTTTGCGCGCGGCGCCGTCGCAGGCAGCTTATGCAAAGTTGTGGAACGCCGTGTGCGACGCGGCCAATCACGTAAACGCGCAGTCAGGCAATGCCGGAGTCGTGGCACGCGTTTTCGCGTTGCCGCTGGTCATGGTCACCGGCAGCCGCCGGCCGGCGAGTTTGCCGGGCGTGGTTCCCGATATCGCCGCAGTCCAGGCGCTGTTCGAGCAGCATGGCGCGCTGGGGCCGACGCGCAATTTCGGGTTCGGCAACGCGTTGTGCTCGCTGGATACCATCGAAAGCATCACGCCCGGCGAAATCTACGCGTGGACACGCGACGCGGGCGCAACGCGGCGCGAATTGCCGCCGAGCGCTATCACGATCCCCGAACCGGGCGAGCAGGTTCATCTGCGTTTTCTGATCGGCGCCGGCATTGCGCCGGCGGCCGAACCATCGTTTATCGAGACCGCATCTAATATCGGCGTCTGGGGTATGCCGTTGACGCGCTTGCTCGCAGCACAGCTCGCTCAGGCCGACGTCGAGGTATTGCCGTTGGCGCGCCCGCCGCTAGACGTGTTGCGCGCGTGCCAGGCCGGACGATTCGCGCAGCTCGACACGGCGTTCAGCCTGTTCATGAGCAACGCGGTGCGGCGTCAGCGCGGCGCGACCGGAGATCCTGCCGTAGTCATCAGCTCGCACGACGACGGCGACATCCGGATCGGGGTGAACTCCCAGTTCGACGATACTCTCGCGGACGGCTTCCGCTGGCCGCTGCATCCGCTCGACGATATGTCGCGCGTTCTCGATGCCGTTTCCGGGCTGCTTGCCGAATGCCGCATCAACAACGTGCAATGCGCGGGCCAGGTGCTGCCTGCTTTGGATGCGCAAGGAAAAGTTTGGTACGCGCGTGCCCGCGATATTGGCGCGGCCGCTGCTGCGCCGTCGCGTCATTGACGCAACGGGGCGGATGCCGTGGCGGCCGCTCGGCTAAAGCCAGCCTGATTTGCGGAAGCGGAAATACAGATAAACGTCGATGACGACCATCGCGGCCACGGTCAGCGGATAGCCGTAAGCCCATTTGAGTTCGGGCATGTGCTCGAAATTCATGCCGTAAACCCCGGCGATCATGGTCGGCACCGCCACCAGCGCGGCGTAGGCGGCGAGCCGCTTGGTGGTCTCGTTTTCCTGCACGGCGGTCAGCGACAGATTCACCGAAACGGCGGTGACCACCATGTCGCGCAGGCTGTCGATCGACTGATTGATGCGGAAAAGGTGGTCGTAGACGTCGCGAAAATACTCCTGCGTCCTGGCGCATAGCGCCGGCACGCGGCCGCCCCACAGCTTGCCGGTGGCTTCAAGCAACGGCCCCACGGCGTGCTTGAGTGTCATGAGCTTCTGTTTCAGCTGGTAGAGCGCCTCGATATTGAAGCGGCTGTCGGTTTTGCCGGCGAACATTTTTTCCTCGACCTTTTCGAGCTCTATCTCGAGTGCGTCGAGCACCGGAAAATAACGGTCGACCACGGTGTCCATGAGCGCGTACAGAACGAAGCTCGAGCCCTGTTTTAGCAGCTCCGGCTCGCGCTCGCAGCGTTCGCGCACGTTGCGGAATCCCTGCTCGGTGCGGCTGCGCACCGACAGCACGTAGTTGCGGCCCACGAAGACATCGACTTCACCGATCTGCAGGTCGCCGTCCACCATCTCGACTGTGTGCAGAACGGCGAACAGGGAATCGCCGTATTCCTCTATCTTGGGGCGCTGATGGCCGTGCTGGGCGTCTTCGACCGCCAGTTCATGCAGCCCGAACTGACCCCGCATTTCAGCGAGCTCGTCGGACGAAGGTTCGTACAGTGCCACCCACACGAAGCATTCCGGGCGGCTGACGTATTTGCCGATGTCTTCCTTGCCGATAGCGGCGAGTTTTTTGCCGTCTTCGTATGCGACACAGCTGATCAGCATGATTACAGCCAGTCCTTGCGCTTCAGGTACAGGAGTGGGCCCATGGCGACCGCCACCATCAGCAGTAGCGCGAGCGGTTAGCCATAATACCAGTCGAGCTCGGGCATGTGGCGGAAGTTCATGCCATAAATACTGGCGATCAACGTCGGCGGCATCAGGATGACCGATAGCACGGTAAAGATGTTGAGCCGGCGGTTGAACGAGATGTTGATGATGCCCATCGCGGCGTCCATGAGGAATTTCGCGCGGTCGGCAATAAAGCCCGAGTGCGTCGTCAGCGACTCGACATCTCGCAGGATTTCATTGTTGGCTTCGACGTTCTGCGCGCGAGGTTGGGATAGGCGCGCTGGCTTCGATTTCGCCCAACTCCTCCATGAGCTGGAGCTCCTGGGTATAGGCCTGCTTGATCCACTGGGGTTCCTGCTCGGTCGGATTGAGCAGGTCGAGCCACACCATTTCCGGCTTGAGGTCGGCGTACTGGTTGACGGTCACCTTGGTGAGAGCGGCGCTGGCGATGGTGTATCCGGTCAGCATGTGGGTTCAAAAGTTGTGGAGGGCGCGATAAACGTCAACGAATTTTAACTATTTCATGCTAGTCTGGTCATGACAAATTTCTGCTATTTGCGTCAATGACCCCTGCTTTGAGTCCGATACTACAGCGGTATAGTGCGGCAGTCCTGATCTCGGCGCTGGCCGCCACCGGCGCGTACGCCGCGCGTCCGATGATCGTCGACGACGCGCGCATCGTCGACCCGGGAGCCTGCCAGGTGGAAACGTGGCGGCGCTTTAATCGCGACAGCCAGGAGAACTGGGCGCTGCCGGGATGCAATCCGGGTGGCAACGTCGAATTTACCCTGGGCAGCGCTGAACTGCCGGTCGCTGACCTCGGATTGCGCAGCTACACGCGCACGGTGCAAATGCAGGGCAAGACGCTGTTCAAGCAACTGGAAACCAACGGTTATTCGTATGGCCTGGCAGTGGGGGGCGTCGTGCGCTCGCGCGGGGCGGCCGAACAGGTGCCGAACTATTATGCGTACATGCCCTTTACGCGCTCGCTGCTGGACGACAGGATGTTCGTGCACGCCAATCTCGGCGTGCAGCGCAGCGGCGAATCTCCGGTGAACGGCACGACCTGGGGCATAGGGGCCGAATACAGCATCGTGCCGCGGGTATTCCTGATGTTCGAGACCTACGGCGACAATCACCACCGCCACTCGTACCAGGGTGGCGTGCGTGTCTGGATAGTGCCGAACCGCGTGCAGGTCGACGCCACGGTCGGCACGCAGGCCGGCGATTACGGCGGCAGCCGCTGGATTTCAATCGGCATGCGCCTGCTGTCGCCGCCATTCCTGAAATAGCGGCCGGTTAATGGTATGGTAGGCCTTGCGCTTGCCCATGCCATGCCGGACGAACTTCCCTACCAGACACTCACCCCCGACCTCATCCTCGACGCCGTCGAAAGTTGCGGCTATCGCTGCGACGGGCGCCAGTACCCGCTGAACAGTTTCGAAAATCGCGTTTATCAGGCGTGGCTCGATGACGGCACGATACTGGTTGCCAAGTTCTACCGTCCACACCGCTGGAGCGACGACGCAATACTGGAAGAGCATGCTTACGCGCGTGAGCTGGCCGCGCGGGAAGTTCCCGTGGTGGCGCCGCTTGCCGATGCGAAGGGCGAGACTCTGCACGAGTTCGGGGGATTTCGCTTTGCTCTGTTTCCCAAACAAGCGGGGCGCGCGCCCGAACTCGAGAATTCCGATACGCTGGGCTGGATCGGGCGGTTCCTTGGGCGTATACACGCAGTCGGTCGTTTGCAGGACTTCAAGCACCGGCCGCTGATCGATATCGAGGGATTCGGCGAGGCGCCTGCGGCCTTTGTCATCGAGCACGAGTTCGTGCCGGAGGACCTGACGGACTCATATGAAGCCGTCGTGAATGATGCGCTGGACCGCATAGAGCAGTGTTACGAACGCGCCGGACCGGTGCGCAATATACGGTTGCACGGCGATTGCCATGCCGGCAATATCCTGTGGGCGGAGGACGGGCCGCACTTCGTCGATCTCGACGATTGCCGCAGCGGGCCGGCGGTGCAGGATTTATGGATGCTGCTGTCGGGTGACACGGCGGCGATGAGCGCGCAGTTTTCGCACGTGATGGCCGGTTACCGGGAGTTCTGCGATTTCAATGCGGGCGAGGTGGCGCTTGTCGAGGCTCTGCGCACGCTGCGCATGATTCATTATTCGGGCTGGCTCGCCAGCCGCTGGCACGATCCGGCGTTTCCGGCGAATTTTCCGTGGTTCAACACGCAGCGCTATTGGCAGGACCAGATACTCGCGCTGCGCGAGCAATGCTCGGCCATGGACGAGCCACCGCTGGAACTGGATTATTAGAAGCGGTCCTAAAAGAATTTTGAAACCGCCGATAGACGCCGATTAACGCAGATAAGCTCAAAAGACCGCGCGTTGGTTGGGGGTGGGGCCGGAATTGTATCGGCGTTAATCGGCGTCTATCGGCGGTTGCTGGTCGGTGTTGTATATTTTTAGATGGGTCATCGAAAGATGCGCGTGATCATCAACATGCTGATGGCGGCGGCGGTCGCGTATGGTGCGGTTATGCTGCTGGTGTTCCTGTTCCAACCGCGGCTGATTTACTTTCCACAGGTCGAGCGCGAGCACACTACGACGCCGCGCGCCGCCGGCCTCGATTTCGAAGACGTGGCACTGCACACCGCCGATGGCATAAAGCTGCACGGTTGGTGGGTGCCGGCGCGCGACACGCGAGGGACCGTGCTCCTGATGCACGGTAACGCGGGCAATATTTCGCATCGCCTTGGCTATCTGACGATGTTCAATCGTCTCGGCTACTCGGTGTTGCTGTTCGACTATCGCGGCTACGGCAAAAGCGGTGGCAGCCCGGGCGAGGAGGGCACCTATCTCGATGCCGAAGCAGCGTGGCAGCATCTGACCGAGGCGCGCAACCTCAAATCGCAGGACATCGTGATCGTCGGCGAATCGCTCGGCGGCGGCGTGGCGACCTGGCTGGCACACAAATATCCACCTCGCGCGCTGGTGCTGGCATCGACTTTTACGTCGGTGCCCGATATGGGCGCGCAAGTCTATCCGTGGCTGCCGGTGCGGCTGCTGGCGCGTATTGTTTACGACAATATTGCGCGCATCCGCGAGATTCAGGTGCCGGTCATGATCGCGCACAGCCGCGGCGACGACATCATTCCTTTTGCGCACGGCCAGGCATTATTTGCTGCGGCGCGCGAGCCCAAGCAGTTCCTCGAACTTGCCGGTGGACACAATGAAGGATTCTTGTTCGCGCGCGACGAGTGGATTGCGGCGGTCGGCGCTTTTCTCGATCGGGTGGGAGCGAAGAAGGAATAGCGGTTCGCGGTTGAAACGCGCCCTGAGGGCGGGGCTTCCGCTTTCGAGCCAAACCGGCCGCTCATGCTTTCGAAAAGCTGTCGTTTAACGTCCGCAATGACGCACAATGACCGGCGCGCGCAGCTGCGCTGAATAATTGTCTCTGTCGATTGCGTTGTTAGGCCCCAAGCAGCAGCCAAATGTAGATGACGGTGCCAGCGAGACTGAGAATGGTGCGAACAGCGTGCAGATGTCCCCAGCGAACCAGCAACTCACGGGTTTCCGCACTCGAGAGGTCGCGGCCCGGCGCCAGCAACTTGTGATTCGTCGGCATGATGACGGCGAACGTGACGGGTACAACTGCGCCAACCAGCAAGGCCGCAACCAGCCAGCCGACGACGCCACCGAGAAGCCAAACAGCGGCCCCGCAGAGCAAGCTGACAATCGCGAGGGGGGCTTGCAGCCACGTGGCGCGCTTGTAGCTGGGTGCCCACTGGAGCGCCGCCATGCGCGTCTCAAGGCCCATCCGTGCAGGATGCTCCACGACGTTGATATAGAGAGCCGCACCAGCGAACAGTGCTGCCGAGAGTGCGGCGAGGAGTTCGAGAACGGGAATCAATGCAGTCACCTCACTTGGGGCCAACGTTCCGCTTGAACAGCGCAAAGCGCCTGTTCCAAGCGGAGGTTGGACCGCACTTAGACTGACTCTCGCAAAATATCAGCCATGCGGGTTTGCCAACCCGGGCCGGTAGCTTTCCAGCGAGCCAACGTGTCAGGAGTCAGCCGAAGACTAATGGCTATTTTTGATTCCGAAGACTTCGGTCGGCCACGTGGCTTGAGCATAGCGGCCGCGCTACGGGCACCAAAGATCTTGGGTAAAACTTCCCTGGCCGGGCGAGACTTCGCAATCATTGCCGCTGTCCATTCCGGGTTTTCGAAGCTGGTCTTTTTAGCTTTGGCTTGCTTTTTCATACCGATTCACCTCGCGTTTATTTGCTTTACGCAGACTGATCACCCTGGGCTTCCCGTTGCGCGGCGTAAAAACCACGCTATGCAGCCGATCCTCGATGAAGCCAAGCACGCAGTAACGGTGTTCTCCGTAGTCTTTACGCTGGTCTTCCCAGATCAAAGCCGTCGTCCAGTCGCGTTGCTCGGCAAGTTCCAGTGAAAGACCGCGCTCTGCAATATTTCGGTCTTCTTTCTGGGAGTCTTTGTCCACTTATTTAGTGTATATACGTATATACAAAAAAGCAAATTGCTTGACGCCAGCGCACCCCTCGTGCCGTGCGCTCCAACGTTGTGTTGAGCAGCGCGCGAGCCCAAGCAGTTCCTCGAACTTGCCGGCGGGCACAACGAAGGGTTTTGTTCGCGCGCGACGAGTGGATCGCGGCGGTCGGCGCTTTTCTCGAACGGGCGAAAATGAAGTGGGAATAGCAACTTGACCTGATGGTCGGGCGCCTGCTTCCGGCCAACACCAGACGTTGACTGTTACATTTCAATCCGGCGTCTATTAGACGTGTCGCCGGAATGTCGGTAGGAGTTTTCTGGCGCCACCGCAGTGCCGGCACAGATTGATCCTGGCATTTGGGCCGGTTCCTGTCGGTTGAGCGGTTCCAGGGAAATTCTTGCATGCTCGCTACTGGCCGCAATTCATTCTTTATTTGCATGCTTAGTCGGCGGCATATTCGTAAATATTAGTCTGATTCGCAGCTCAAGTGCAGAAATGCGGAGGCATAATGCGGCCTGACATATTTTATGAATCCTGAAAACATCTTCTTTTATTCAAGATCGTGTTGCCTGGTATTCGATTGGCCGGAAAAATATGAACATCAATTTTGAATGCACGTTGTGTGGCAGATGCTGCCATGATTTAAAAGTTCCTTTGACGGTCTCGGAAGCCATCGATTGGCTCAGCGACGGCAATGATGTTCAGGTTTTTTGTGAAGCCGTGCCGTGGCCGGCGGATGCATCAGCAGATGATTTGCAAGCCGCGCACAAGAAAAGGCGTTCGTTTTCGTCGATGAGCGGTTCGCTGCCGATACGTGTAATCGTAATCTTCGTTGCGGCGTTTTCCGGTGCGTGTCCCAATCTTCAAGCAGATATGCGTTGCGGAATTTATGCTCGAAGGCCACTTGTTTGTCGAATTTATCCTGCTGAAATCAACCCGTTCATTGAATTGCTTCAGACAAACAAGTCATGTCCGCCGGAGGCATGGGGCGAGGATAAGCTGCCGCTGGTAGAAAATGGGAAAATCGTTGACGTAGCGACGATGGCGTTAATCCGCCAATCCTGTGACGCAGATGCGCAGGAGGTTCATATCAAGGAAAATCTCTGCGCTTCCCTGCAAATAGACTCTGCTGCTCTGGCGAACGAGGGATTCGTTATCTATTCTCCAGGCCGAGCGGTTCTGTTGAAGACGCTGAGAAAAGCTGCTGAAGACCTCAATCCACATCCAACACGGCTGACCTGGCGCTACATTTCGAATCAGCAATCAACCATAGACATACTCAGCTCCATTGGAGCGGTCAGTTCTCTTGTTGCAGAAAATCCTGATAGGAAATTCGAGTATCTGGGACGCGACGTTTTGAAACCGAATTGCACGTAATCCGAATTCGGTTCGCATCGGAGGCGCCTAATTTGTAGCCTAATCCTAATGGCCCGGATCTCCTTGAGTTTAAATGGCGATTTTGTCCGACGAGGTTTAAATTAATTATTAATCGTCAGACCGCCAAAACGCTGGGCATCAAAAGGCCCTGAAAACATGGTTGGCATTGATGCTCGCCACAAAAAACACTTTTTGTCTTCTCTATTCTGTCGCGGACAACTATTATTTCGTATTATTAAGTTTGGTTAAGGTTTTGGTGTATAGTTCTGTTTGTTAATCACAACCGTTCGGCGGGACCAACCCATGCCTGAGAACTCGCGCAGCCCGTTTGCAAATTGCGTATCGCGCGCGACTTGCCTGACCGCGGGGCTGTATTCTCGCGAACTGGAACGGTTCGAAGCTTTGGTTGTTCAGCCACAAAGGATTCTGCGCGAACGCTACCTATATCGCGCCGGGACCGAATGTAGGCATTTATTTGCCATGCGCAGCGGATCATTGAAGAGCAGTGTCCTGGACCACCAAGGGCGCGAACAGATTATCGGATTTCACCTTGCGTCCGAATTGTTGGGAATGGGTGCGATCAACACGGGCGAGCACGTATGCAACGCGATTGCGCTGGAGGACAGCGAAATCTGCAAAATCCCTTTTCCCGATTTGCAGCAGTTAAGCCGGGAAATTCCGGCACTGGAGCGTAACCTGAAGCGCATGTTCGGCCACGAGATCGGGCGCGCTTATGGCGTTATGCTGCTGCTCGGCACCATGCGCGCAGACGAGCGGGTGGCCACTTTTCTGCTCAACCTTTCCAACCGCTTCCTTGCGCGCGGCTACTCGCCATCGCAGTTCATTCTGCACATGACCCGCAGAGATATAGGCAGCTATCTCGGCATAGCGATTGAAACGGTCAGCCGGACGCTTACCCTTTTTCAGCACGAAGGAATAGTCGCGGTGGAGGGCAAGGAAATTCACCTGATCAATTTTGAAAAGTTGAGGGCCCTTGTGCAAGGCACCGACCGACAGCGCGGTGGGAGGCGGGCAACTGAAATTGCCGCGGCCATGATGAGCAATATCGCGGCATGAATGCCAACGGGTCATGCCATGGCAGCCTCGGTTTGACCGCTTAGAGGTAAGTCATCGTAATTCATGGATTCATGGGTCGAATTTTTAACTGTAATGTCGCGCACCGCGTGCGAAGACTTTTCTCGGGGATGTAACTATGAATAGCTTTGAACGTGATCGCGAATTGATCGTTTCTCTGCCCGCCCAGCACGCGGCGCACGTGCTGGGGCTGTTAAACAACGGGGCGACTCATGCTGAAGCGCCTGCCGAACTTCGGGCGGCGTTCGCGGCGGCGCAGCGTTGTCCTGATATGGCCCGATTTTTTCTTGTCGAAAAAACGCGGATGGATGTTACATCAACCGCGACGCATCGAAATGCGGGGTTGGTCGAACCGACTGCTTGCTAAAGGGTAGCCGTGACACACGCGGATGTGTGATGCCCTAACGCGTTGGTTACGCGTCGTGGTTCTGTCTGCATAGAGCATTGTGGGCGTGGCCGAAATTTTGTCCGGATGGGGTTAATTTCGTTAAAACGAAAGGTAACAGCGACCGACCGGTTTTGGCCGAAAGTGTGAATTCGCCGGCAAGCCCGTAACAGGACGCTGGGAAAATCCCATTTTCTTCCAAGGCCCGCTTTGCGGAACATGGGCTTAGCGCGTGCTTTCCGCCATGACCTGCCGCTGACGACGCAGTAAACCCAGGTTGGCGGGCACAACGAGGGGGTTTGTTCGCGCGCGACGAGTGGATCGCGGCGGTCGGCGCTTTCCTCGAGCGGGCGAAAATGAAGTGGGAATGGCGGTTCGCGGTCGAAACGCGCCCGGACGGCGGGGCTTCCGCTTTCCACCCAAACCGGTCGCCGAGTTTTCTGCGAACCGGCCATTCGCAGCCTTATTCGATCAGCCTCTCAGCGCACCGCTGATTTTTTTCGCAACCAGTGCAACACGGTGGCACAAAGCACATCAAAGTCCACCGGCTTGCCGACGTGATCGTCCATACCGGTGATCAGGCTGCGGTCACGCTCCCGGTCGAAGTCGGCGGACGTCATGGCAATGATCGGCACCCCCGCCATAGGGGGCAATTCGCGAATGGCCCGCGCGGCGTCGGCGCCATCGCGCACCGGCAAATGAACGTCCATCAGGATCAGGTCGTAGGCACTCTGGCGCGCCATGTCCAGGGCTTGCTGGCCATTGCCGGCCACCGCCGCCGTCAGGCCGGCGCTCTCCAGCACAAGGACCGCCAACTCCTGATACGCCGGTTCGTCTTCGACCACCAGCACACGCGCACCCGCAAAGTCCCGCACCAGCAGATCGCGCGCCGACACCAGACAGTCGATTTCCTCGCTGACGGTAGCTTCCCCGGGCAGACTCAATTGAACCGTGGCCCAGAAGGTGCTGCCGCTACCCTCAACGCTGCTGACCCAGGCGTCACCGCCCATCAGCCGGGCAATCCGCTGGCACAGGATCAGGCCGAGCCCCGCGCCGTCGTAGGAGCGGGTCGATGAGCCGTCGACCTGGGTGAAGGCCTGAAACAACCGGGCCTGCTGGTCGGGAGCGATACCGATGCCCTCGTCACTGACCTCGAGCCGCAACCACTGGGTCAGGCGATCCTGCTGGCCGCAGTGGACGCGCACCGTGATCAGGCCGCGCGCGGAGAACTTGATGGCATTGTCAATAAACCTGAGCAGAATCTCCTTGAAGCGCAGCCGATCCCCGCGCAACACGCCAGCTACGGCCGGATCGATTTCGGTGACCAACCGTAATTGTTTCGCGCTCACCACTTCTTCCTGAACGGCGACAATTTCATCCACTACGATACGCGGCGAGAAGTTCACCTCAGTCAGGGTCAGTAAATCGGCCTCGCTGCTTGAGAGATCAAGAACGTCGTTGATGAGGGCGAGCAGCTGGCTGGCGCCCCGCTGGCTCCTACCGAGCATATTGAGTTGCCGGGGCTCGGTAATATCGAGCATCACAAGCTCGGTCATCCCCATGACGGCCTGCATGGGCGTGCGCATTTCATGGCTCATGGTCGAGAGAAAAATATCTTTGGCGCGGCTGGCGGCTTCGGCATCATCGCGCGCCTGCGCCAGACTGGCCGTGCGGGCGAGAACCTGCGCTTCAAGCTCGTTACGGTATTGAGTAAGCTCGGCTTCGGCATGTTTGCGCTCGGTGATATCTATGCAGGTTCTTCGTTAAATGTACTGTGATTTTTTACTCAATTGGCCTATTTCATGTTGTTCCCGGTGTAACAAAATGCGGGGATTGCAAACTGACTTGCGGAGATTGAGATGAAAGACACCATGCTGTACGAACAACTGTTGGGGCTTAAG
>CANJHY010000104.1:0-16770 GCA_947474275.1 Betaproteobacteria bacterium | reverse complement strand
GTCACGTGCATCACCATCATCAGGACGACATCACGAGTTTTTGCGTGGTGCGTGAGCAGCCGCTGCGCGCCGTGACGCTGGCGCTGTTGCTCTCCGCGCTGGCGGAGAACTGCGGCGCCGATCTGCTGCGCATGAAAGGCATCGTCCACGTCGCTGAAGAGCCGGACCGCCCGGCAGTGATTCACGGCGTGCAGCACGTCTATCACGCGCCGGTGTGGCTCGAACGTTGGCCGTCCGCGGACCGCCGCACGCGCATGGTGTTTATTGGCCGCAACCTGCGCGAGTCGTGGGTGAAAAGCCTCATCGATCTGCTCGATGCCGAAGTGGCGGACGAGATTCAACGCCGCGCCGCCGCGCGCGAGCCCGAAATTATTGCCGGTTAGTGGCAAAATAGGCGGCAACGCTCACCGTCAGAAGGAACAGCATGTCCCCGCAACCGAACAAGCTCGATGCCGCTGCTTCCCTTCCCGCGCCCTACACCGACCACATCGCCAAAATTGCCGGACTGGATATCCATTACGTCGATTACGGCATGGCGGGGCGCACACCCATGTTATGCATTCACGGCGGCGCCGCCAGCACGCACTGGTTCGATTTCGTGGCGGGGGATTTCAACGCCGACCACCACGTGCTCGCAATCGACCAGCGCGGCCACGGCGACAGCGCGTGGGCGGACCCGCCGGATTACGCCTACGAGCGGTATGCGGCAGACGTCAATGAATTCGTGAACAAACTAAATTTACGCGATTTCGTGCTGATCGGCCATTCCATGGGCGGCACCGTCGGACTTACCTACGCGGCTAAATATCCGGGACGCGTGAGCCGGCTGGTGATCGTAGACACGATGTTGAACATGACGCCGGACCGCGCCGCCAAATTACGCGAGGTCGGCACGCGGCAGGGCAGGACGTACGCTACACGCGAGGAATTCATCTCGCGTTTCCGCCTGCGCCCGGCCGATTCCAGCGCGACACCTGAAGTGCTGCGCCATCTCGCCGGACACGCAGCGCATCCGGAGGCCGACGGTAGCTGGGGACATAAATTCGACCGCCAGGTTTATGCGGTGCGTGAGAGTATCGACGGTCTGCCGCACTGGAACCATATTCGCATTCCGGCGCTGCTCGTCAAAGGTGGGCGCAGCCCGCGCATCACGCCCGAAGTGGTTGCCGACGTGAAGTCGCGCTGCCCGCAAGTCGAGTTCGTCGAAGTGCCGGATTCGGACCATCACGTGACGCTCGACAACCCGTCCGGCTTCACGCGCGCGGTCAACACCTTTTTAGCTAAAAATAAGAATTAACACCTTTTAAGCCGCAGATAAACGCCGATGAACGCAGATAGATTCAAAAACAGATCAGAAGCCACGATCTGTATTTTTGCAATTGGTTTTCATCAGCGTTTATCAGCGTTTATCTGCGGCCAGATTATTTTGGGTGGTTTGGATGACTAAACAAATCCGCAGGTCGTGGCTGCTGGTGCCGATGTCCAGGCCCGATCTGATAGCGCGCGCGGCGAAGTCCGGCGCCGATGCGATAGTGCTCGATCTCGCGGAGTTGGTGACAGAAGCCGACAAGAGCAAAGCGAGGGCAGATTTCGCGGCGGCGATTAAAACCGTGCAGGCCGGCGGCGCCGCCGTTTTCGCGCAGGTCGATCCAACGGCATTGCACGACGACCTGATCGCCTGCGTATGGCCCGGGCTCAGCGGCATCGTGGTGATACGCGCCGAATCGACGGGCGAAATCGACGAAGCTGCCGCGAGGCTGGGCAAGCTCGAAGCTGAGCGTGGAATTCCGGCCGGCACGCTGCAGATCATTCCGGCGCTCGAAACGGCGCGCGGCAACCACGCCGCCTACGAAATCTGCACCGCGAACCCGCGTGTAAGCGGAGTGACGCTGGGCCGCGCCGATCTCGTCATGGATTTGCGCGGCGAACCATCGAACGAATTGCATTTGATGCCGTACCTGATGCAGCGCCTTATCATCGTTGCTACCGCAGCCGGCGTGACGCCGATAGGCGCATGGTGGCGCGCGCCGGACCGCGGGTTGCTTGCCACGGCGGAAAATACTTCTGCGGCGGCGCTCCGCGGCCGTGCCATCGGCTTCAAAGGCGCGATGTGTCTGGCCGCGCACCAGGTCGAGCCGCTCAACCGTGCGTATGGATAATGACAACCATGCATAAACCGACCGTGCGCCGTTCCGGGCTGACCATGCCCATAGTCACACCGCGCTTTATCGACAACGCGTGGCGCCGCGGCTGCGATTTTATCGTCATCGATCTCGAAGACTCGGTGCCGCAGCATTTGAAAGCGCATGCGCGCACGCTGGTCCAGGACGCCATCAGCAACGTGGCGCGGGGCGGCGCCGAGGCTTTCGTGCGCATCAACCACGACACGGTCGAAGCCGACCTCGAAGGCGCAGTGTGGCCGGGCCTGAAGCGCATCAAGTACCCGAAGACCGAACACGCCAGCGAAGTCCGCCTGCTCGACGAAATCATATCGCGCCTCGAGCGCGAGCGCGGCATCACGCCGGGCACCGTTGAAATCGACTGCGGCATCGAAACTGCGCTTGGCACGGCGAACGTGTTCGAAATCGCGGCGGCGAGTCCGCGCGTGAAGGAATTCGGCGCGAGCGCCGGTGGCTATGATTATTCGCGCGATCTCGGCGTCGAAATGTTCCAGGATTTCGACCAGTTCGTGTACGGCAAGGGCGAGGCGGAACTCGCGACGCGGACATTGGGACTGGGCGTGCGTGCGTCGCCGTTCATTGTCAACAAGACGGGCAGCGTGAGCGATGGCAACCGCGCGCTGCACCAGGCCGAAGCAACGAAAAAACTGGGCATACGTTTGGGCGGCGGCGGGCTCAATCCCGCGGTCGTCGAGGGACATACGGTAGGCCTGACCCCTTCCGTGAAAGAGGTTGCCGATGCACATGCGGTCATCGAGCAGTACAGCCAGTTCGCCGCCAGCAGCGACACCTGGCGCGAGATCGATGGACGCGTGATTGACCGTTACGAAGCGGCGCGCGCGCGTGAACTTCTGGAGTGGGCGGCGCTGTGCACAGTGCGCGACAAGGAAAAAGCGGAAGCAGTAGCGCGCGTGAAATCGACGCAGGGCGTGCCAAAATAGTTTTGTCGTCATGCCCGCGCAGGCGGGCATTCAGGCGCATTTCACATCCCGGGTTCCCGCCCCGGCCTGAGACCTGCCGGGGCAGGCTCTCACGCGCGGGAACGACGAAAGTTTTCAAAGGCTGGAGGAGAAATGCGAATTGCTGTATTCGTAGTAACCATGCTCGCGGCGGCGGTGACACACGCGGCCGCCGCTGATCGTGCGTTTCCGGTCAAGCCGGTACGTTTGCTGGTTCCTTATCCGCCCGGCGGCGGCAACGACACGATGGCGCGCGCGATCGGCGCCAAACTGACGGACGAGTGGCAGCAGCAGGTGATCATTGACAATCGTGCCGGCGCCAACGGCCTCGTCGCCGCGGAGCTGACTATTGCGGCCGCACCCGACGGCTATACGCTCTTCATGGCGAACATTGGCAGCCATGCGATCAATCCCGCGCTGTACAAAAACATTCCCTACGATGCGGTGAAAGATTTCGCGCCGGTGTCGCAGCTCGGCAGCACCGCGAATGTGCTCGTCATCCATTCATCGACGCCGGCCAAGAACCTGCAGGAGCTAATTGCGCTGGCGAAAGCGAAACCTGGCGTGCTCACCTACGGGTCCAACGGCGTCGGCAGCTCGCAGCATCTGGCCGGCGCGCTGTTCGGCACCACGTTCGGCATCAATCTCGTGCACGTCCCCTACAAGGGCACCGGGCCGATGATGAACGACATGATGGGCGGGCAGATCACGATGAGTTTCGCCAACATGCTGGCGGCGTTGCCGCAGGTGCGGGCGAAACGTCTCCATGGCATAGCCGTGACTTCGCTCAAGCGCTCGCCGGCGTTGCCGGACGTTCCCGCGCTTGCCGAGGCGTCGCCGGGATTCGAGGCGACGTCGTGGTGGGGCCTCGTGGCGACCAAAGGCACGCCGCCGGAAATCATCAATACGCTCAACCGCGCGGTCAGCAAAGGCCTCAACACCGCCGACATGAAAAACTTTTTGTCGAACATGGGCGTCGAACCGGCGGGCAGCACGCCGCAGGAGTTCGCGGCTTTCATCAAGTCGGAAATGGCGAAGTGGGCGAAAGTCGTCAAAGAGGCCGGCGCGCGCGCGGATTAGACTTCTACTCGATCCGTATCCCCACCGCCTTGATCACTTTCGCATAACGCGCGAGTTCTGATTTCACCATTGCAGCGAATGCATCGGGGGTTGCGGTGCGCGCATCGTCGGCGCCGAGTTGGTCCATGCGTTCTTTCACGTCGGGCAGGTCCTGCGCGCGGTTCACCGCAGCGTGAATGATGCGCACGATTTCACGCGGGGTGCGAGCGGGCGCGAACACGCCGTACCAGCTCGACATCGTGTAGCCCGGGACGCCGGCCTCGGCTACTGTCGGCACGTCGGGCAGCGACGCAATCCGCCCGGGGGCGGCAATGGCAAGCGCGCGCATGCGGCCGGATTTCACGAACGGCATCACGGCCGGCGTGGTATCGAAGCTCACCTTGACCTGGCCGGCGACCAGATCCTGCACCGACAACCCCGCGCCCTTGTATGGCACATGGACGATGTTGGTTCCTGTCATCGACTTGAACACTTCGCCCGCGATATGCGACATGCCGCCATAACCCGATGAAGGGAACGTGAGTTGTCCCGGATTCGCTTTCGCAAGCGCGATGAGTTCGAGGATCGTGTGCACGGGTACCGACGGATGCACCGACACCATATGCGGCACCGAGCCCGCCAACGTGACGGGCGCGAAATCTTGCAGCGGATCGAACGGCACTTTTGCATAGAGATTGGGCGCGATAGTGTTGGTGCTCGCGTGGCCCATCAAGAGGGTATAACCGTCCGCCACGGATTGCGCGACAAATCCGGCGGCAATCGTACCGGTCGCGCCCGCGCGATTGTCGATCACGATCTGTTGATGCCACATCTGCGTCAACTTGGGCGCGAGTATGCGCGCGACGATATCCGTGCCGCCGCCGGGCGAGAAGCCGACGAGCATCCGGATCGGTTTGGTTGGATAAGTCTCTGCGGCAGCGCATGAGAACGCGAACAGCAGAGCGAGCAACAAGTTAAGCAGTTTCATCGTAGTGGCATAATGTCCGATATACGAATGATACTCTGCCGTGCGGTGGTCAGTTCAACGGCAGAGTGCGATATTCACACTTCAAGGGGGAAACCATGCAGGATGCTCTTTACAGAAAAGGCAAGAAAACCCGCGCCAAGGTGCTGGGCGAAGGCCGCGAAAAGGAAATTGCCAGCACTGAAGATTCGTTTTCGCTGCCGCTGCGCGAATTTTCGACGCGCTATGTGTGGGGTGAATTGTGGTCGAACAAGGGGCTGCCGCTGAAGACGCGCAGCCTGATCAACGTTGCTCTGCTCACCGCGCTGAAGTGCGGGCATGAACTGCAGACGCATTTGCGCGCCGCGCGCAACAACGGCTGCACCAAGGAGGAAATCCGCGAAGTGCTGCTGCAGTGCGCGGTATATGCCGGCGTGCCCGTCATGCGCGACGCCGTGCGCCACGCGCAGAAAGTTTTTGCGGAAGAAGGCAAGCGGAAACGCCGCTAGATTTCGGGGAGCATGGGTTGGTGCAAACAAAAAAATGTCCGTTAACGATAGCTGCGGTTGTATGCGCGGCGCTGCCGTGTTTGCATGCCGTGGTTCACGCGCAGTCCTATCCTTCGCGCGCGATCCGCGTCGTGGTGCCATATGTTCCCGGCGGCGGGGTGGATTTCGTGGGCCGCGCGGTGGCGACGAAACTGGCCGACGCATTGGGCAACCCGGTGGTGGTGGAGAACCGCCCGGGCGGCGGTACCAATATTGGTTCGGAAGTCGTCGCCCGCGCGGCGCCTGACGGCTACACCTTGCTGGTTGGCGGCGTTCCCAATACCGCCAACATGGCGCTCTATCAAAAGCTGCCCTATGACGTGGTAAAGGATTTCGCACCGGTGATATTGATAGATACGGCGCCCAATATCCTCGCCATCCATCCATCGGTGCCGGCTAAATCGGTGAAGGAGTTGATCGCGCTGGCGAAGGTGCGCCGCGGCGCGCTGACCTATGCGTCGGCCGGGATCGGCAGCTCCAATCACCTGTCCGGAGAATTGTTTCGCGTGCTGGCCGGCATTGAAATCGTGCACATCCCGTACAAGGGCGGCGGTGCGGCAGTGGTCGATCTCATCGCGGGACAGGTTTCGATGTACTTCGGCACGACGCCGAGCACGCTGCCGTTTGTAAAATCCGGCAAGCTGCGCGCGCTTGGCGTGACGACGGCGAAGCGCACCGTCGCGGCGCCGGACCTGCCGACCATTGCGGAAGCGGGATTGCCTGGCTTCGAACAATCGGCTTGGCACGGCTTGCTCGCGCCCACCGGCACGCCCGAACCTGTCATCGCCAAGCTGAATGCTGAAGTGAACAAGCTCCTGCGTTCGGCGGACATCGTCGAACGTTTCGCCGTGCAGGGCATAGACGTGATCGGCGGCTCGCCTGCGGAGTTTGCCGCATTCATCCGGCAGGACGTCGCGAAGTACGCAAAGCTTGTGAAGACCGCGGGCATTAAAATCGACTGAGCAAAGGTCGCTTACAATAGTGCAGGCAGTTTGCAACCCACACCAGATATACCAACCAGAAAGCACACGATGGACACGGTGACGCCCGCGGGCAAGGGAACGGCGACGGCTTCTTTGAAGGAACTGGTGCAGATGGCGGGGCTGCCTGCGGAATCCGCGGACACCGTTCAGATCACCGGCGCGGACCCAGTATTTCCGACGAATTACAAAATCCTGGCACCCGGTGCGGCAGTGATCGCCGCCACCGGTCTCGCCGCCGCCGACTTGTGGTCATTGAAGACAGGTAAACGGCAAAACGTGCGCGTCGATGGACGCGCCGCCGCCGCCGCGATGCGCAGCTCGAAATATCTCAAGATCAACGGCGCGCGCCCGCCGGAAGACCCGGAAAAAATCACCGGCTTCTACCAGCTGAAAGACGGCCGCTGGATTTACCTGCACTGCAATTTTTTCAACCTGCGCGACATCAACCTGAAAGTCATCGGCGCAACAGCGGATAAAGCCGCCGTGGAAAAAGCGGCGGCCAAATGGGACGGCCTCGAACTGGAAGACGCGATCGTGAATGCCGGCGGCTGCGCCTGTTTCGTGCGCAGCGAGGAGGAGTGGCTCAAGCTGCCGCAGATGCACGCGGTTGCGAAACTGCCTTTGGTCGAAATCATCAAGATAGGCGATGCACCGCCGCGTCCATTGCCGGAAGGCGACCGGCCGCTGGCGAACGTGCGCGTGCTCGACCTCACGCGCGTGCTCGCCGGCCCGACCTGCGCGCGCACGCTGGCCGAGCATGGAGCCGATGTGCTGAGAGTGACGCGCGAAGACCTCGCCGATATGGGCACGACGGATTTCGATACCGGCATCGGCAAGCTGTGCACGCATCTCGATCTGCGCGATCCCGCGCAGATGGCGACCATGCATTCGCTTATCAGCACCTGCGATGTGTTCTCGCAATCGTACCGTCCGGGCACGCTGGCAGGCCGCGGACTGTCGCCTGAAGCGCTGGCGAAAATGCGTCCGGGCATCGTCTACGTGACGCTTTCCGCGTGGGGCCACGAAGGGCCGTGGGCCAAGCGGCGTGGTTACGATACGATCGTGCAGGCGGCAAACGGCATGGCGTGGCGCCCCAACAACGAGCGACCGGTGTTCCTGCCGGTGTCCGAACAGGATTACGTCGCGGGTTATCTGCTCGCCTACGGCGCACTGGTGGCGCTCGGCCGCCGCGCGCGCGAAGGCGGGAGCTGGTTCGTGCGCGTCTCGCTCGCTGGGGCAGGGCACTGGATACGCGGGCATGGACTGTTGAAACCCGCCGAGTATGCAAATGCCGCGAAGGAACTGCCGGCGGATGAATTGAAAGCGCTGATGGTCGAGCATGATTCGCCGATCGGCCGGCTCACCAATCTGGCGCCCGTCGTGCAGATGTCGGAAACGCCCGCGCGCTGGGCGCGCCCGGCGGTGCCGCGCGGGTTCAACAAGCCGGAATGGCCTGCGCGCAGTTAAATGTATTTGAACAGCTTTAATTTCGGCGTTCCCGCGCGTGAGAGCCTGCCCCGGCAGGTCTCAGGCCGGGGCGGGAACCCAGGATATTCAATACGTCTGGACACCCGCCTGCGCCGGTGTGACGGGTAATCGAGAGTGAACGGATGACTCAATGAACGACAACGTACAGCACAGGGTGCCGAATTCTTCCGGCACCAACGCGCCTAAGCTCAAGGCGCCGGCGGACGCG
This sequence comes from Betaproteobacteria bacterium, assembly GCA_947474275.1. Classification (GTDB taxonomy): domain Bacteria; phylum Pseudomonadota; class Gammaproteobacteria; order Burkholderiales; family SG8-41; genus PALSA-1004. The sequence goes on along the minus strand of CANJHY010000104.1, from coordinate 8,381 downwards.
GCCGACTGCCATATCCATATTTACGACCCGCGCTTCCAGTCGCAAGGCGCGCATCCGTCGAACGGCGCGGTGCAGGATTACCGGCTGCTGCAGAAGCGCATAGGCGTCTCGCGCGTCGTCATCGTGCAGCCACGCAACTACGTGACGGACAACAGCGTCACCGTCGACGCCATCAGGCAGCTCGGCATAGCCAATGCGCGCGGCGTCGGCGTTTTGCATCCGACGGTGACCGATGCCGAGCTGAAGGCGCTCAACGACGGCGGCATTCGTGGTATCCGCTTCACGGTCGGCAATCCGAAGGCGGCGGTGGTCAGTATCGACATGATAGAGCCGCTCGCGAAGCGCATTGCGGAGTACGGCTGGCACGTGCAGCTCAACATGGAGGCGCAGCAGATCATCGACCACGCGGACATGCTGAAGCGCCTGCCGACGCCGATCGTGTTCGATCACATGGGCAAGCCGAAGATGCCGGACGGGGTCAATCATCAGTCCCACAAGATCATCCGGTCGCTGCTGGACGCGAGGCGCGCCTGGGTCAAGATTTCGGGCGCGTATATCGTCAGCGATATCGGGCCGCCGGGGTATGCCGACGCGACGCCGGTGGCGCAGGCCTTCGTCAAAGCCGCGCCCGAGCGCGCGGTGTGGGGCAGCGACTGGCCGCACCCGGGCCCGAAAGAACATCCGGACGACGCATTCCTGTTCGACCTGCTGGCCGAGTGGGCGCCTGACGAAGCGACGCGCAACCGCATACTCGTCGACAATCCGAAAAAACTTTACGGTTTCCAATGAAATTTACGACGTTTGCCCCCACCCCAACCCTCCCCCGCGCATTGCATGCGCAAGGGAGGGTGCCGAAGTTCGATACGCTTTTCCCTGCTCAAGGGGGGAGAGCGTGTTTAGCATGCGAGGGGGCTCTAGGATGGGGGCAGCAATGTTGATTCGCCGTTCGAATCTCCTGGTTTCCGCCACCGACAAGGCCGGTGTCGATGCGGCATGGCGCCACAACGCGGACGCGGTCACGCTCGATCTTCAAGGCGCCGATGCCGGTGCGCGTACACGCGTCCGCGAGTGCATGGCATCGGTCGCCAAGGGGGGGGCAGAAGTTTTTGTGCGCGGGAACAAAGAGTCCCTGCAGGCAGATCTCGAAGCGTCGGTGTGGCCTGGCCTGCGCGGCATTATGTTGCCGCGTGTCGAGTCCGCCGCCGAGATCAAAGCCGCCGATGAAATGGTGACGGCGCTGGAACGCGAACGGAAGATCGCAAGCCGGTCGTTGCAGTTCATCGTCATACTGGAGTCCGCGCGCGGCGTGTGGGACATCCGCACCATCCTCGCCGCCAGCCCGCGCATCACGCAGGTGGCGCTAGACGAAAGTGCATTGGTCGGCGAACTGGACATCAAGCCGTTGCCAAAGTACGAAAATGAGCTCGATCCGTTCGATTACGCGCGCGGCCGCGTCGTGGTCGAGGCGACCGCGGCCAAAATAAATCCGGTCGGCATTGCGTACCCGTTAAGCGTCCATTCGAAAGCGGCATCGGCGGAAGAAATCCACGCGCTCGCAGTGAAAGGCAAGAACCTCGGCATGAAAGGCGTGCTGTGCCCGCACCCGGATTGGGTGGCGCCGGTGAACGCTGCGTTCACGCCCACGCCGGAACTGGTTATCTACAACAAACGCGTGCGCGAAGCTTTTGCTGCCGGTGTTGCCGCAGGCACCGCCGCGGTGCCGCTCGACGGCCGTATGATAGATGTGCCGGTCGACGAATGGGCGATCGTCGTGCTCGCTACTGCGGAAGCCTGCGCGGTGCGGGATGCGGAGAAGCAGAAAGCGGTAAGCGCGCGTTAATCGCGCAGCACCACCAGCGCATCCACCGCTTTAACGCCTTGCCCCTTCGGCAGCACCATCAGTGGATTGATGTCGAGTTCCGCCACGCTTCCTTCCAGCTGCACCGCGAGATGCGAGACGCGCACCAGCACGTCGGCGAGAGCACCGATGTCGGCGGCTGGCTTGCCGCGGAAGCCCTTGAGCAGTTTCGCCCCTTTGACTTCATCTATCATCTCGAGCGCTTCGGCGCGGGTGATCGGGCAATGGCGCAGGGCGACGTCGTTGTAGACTTCGACCATCACGCCGCCGCTGCCGAACAGGAGCATGGGCCCGAGTTGCGCGTCGTATGAAACGCCGACCATGACTTCGATGCCGCCCGCGATCATTTCCTGCACCACCGCGCCGTTGATTTTCGCTTGCGGCGCGTGCGTTTGCGCATTTGTCATGATTTCGGCGTAGGCGCCGAGCACTTCGTCGGCATTGCGCAGTCCCAGGCGCACGACACCCGCCTCGGTTTTGTGCAGGATGTCGGGCGAATCCACTTTCATGACCACGGGATAGCCGATTTTCTGCGCCGCATCCGCAGCTGCTGCGGCCGATTGCACCAGGGTTTCGCGCGGTGCGGTGACTCCCCATGCCGCAATGACCTGCTTGCTCTCGCTTTCGGACATCGCGCTATGTCCGGCCGACTTGATCTGCTCCAAAGCTTTTTTCTGTGCGGCGGTCAGCGCAGGCACTTGCGCAGCACTGCCGGCCGCGCGCTGGTCGCGCCACGCGTGGTAGTCGATCAGGAACTTGAGGCCGCGCGCGAGTTTTTCCGGCGAATAGAAAATCGGAATGTTCGATTCCTTGAGCTTCGGCAGGGTGGCCTTGTCGAACCGGCTGGCCGTCCAGAAAAAAACCACTGGTTTGTCGCTGGCATCGCGCTGCGCCATGACGTGATCGACCTGGTTGCCGGCGCCGGCACTCGCGATGACAAGTGTGCCGACGGTCGGCTCGCTGATCATGTAATCCATGATTTTCGGAAAATGCTCGCCGCGCGCGAAGCCGGTCACATCGGCGGGGTTCGCCGCCCAGCCGAAGTCCTTCAGGATGCTGTTGATGCCGTCGCGCGCTTTGGGCGTCAGCGCCGGCAGGTCGAGCCCGGCCAAGCCCAGCATGTCGGCGGTGAGTGAGCTGATGCCGCCGGAGTGCGACACGACGGCGACGCCGCGCTGCTTGGGTTTCTTCGCATTGGCGAGCAGATGCGAGACTTCGAGCAGCTCATCGTAATCCTGCACGCGGATGACGCCGTACTGCTTGAACACGGCTTCGTACAATGCATCCGCGCCGGTCAATGCGGCAGTGTGCGAGCGGGCAGCTTCGGCGCCAGACGCCGAGCGCCCAATCTTGATTAAGACTATGGGCTTGCCGCGGTCGGCCGCGAGCTTGGCGACCGCGATGAACTTCTGCACGTCCTTGAAGCCTTCGACAAAACCCGCGATGACGCGCGTGTTCGGGTCGTCGATCAGGTAGCGTGCGAAGTCGGCGAAGTCGAGATCGGTTTCATTGCCGGTGGATATGATGTGCGAGAGGCCGATGCCGGCGTCCACCGCCCGCAACAGGAAGGGGCCGAACGCGGTCGCGCCGCTTTGACAGACGAGCGCGATGTGGCCGGTGAGCCCGCCCAGCGTGCGCGATGATGCCGTCGCCCAGATGTTGTCCCTGACGTTGGCGAGGCCCAAGCAGTTGGGGCCGGTAATGCGCAGGCCGGATTCTTTGGCATAGGCACCGACTTGTTTTTGCAGCGCGAGACGCTCGGGGATGCCGCGTTCGGCAAACCCCGCCGAAATCACCAGCGCGGAACCGGCTTTTTTCGCGTGACATTCCTTCATCACCGGCAACACTTTGTCGTAAGGCACGACGATGCCCACGAGGTCCGGCGCTTCGGGAAGATCGGCGATGCTGCGGTAGCACTTGATGTCGGCGATCTCGTCGTAATTCGGATTCACCGGGTAGATGCGCACGCGGTCTTTGCATTTCAGCACGGCGTTCAGGAGCCGCCCGCCGTAGCCGCCCTTGGCGGATGCGCCGACCACCGCGATCGATTGCGGATTAAGCATTTTGTGGATCGACCGCATCTGGTCATCCGTCCAGAATTCCATGGTTCAGCCTTTCATCTTGTGTCGGTGCGAATAATTTTAGAACTCATCTTAAAAATACTATAGCGACAAGCAACCGCCGATAAACGCCGATAAACGCCGATTGACGCCGATAAAATTCCAGACCTTTCCCCGAATCAATGCAAAGTCCCTTGCGCTTATCTGCGTTCATCTGCGGTTATCGGCGGTTCCAAATTGTTTTGAGACTGCTTATAAGTACTTCGGTGCGACCGATTTCGTGAATATAACACTGATGGATTCGTGCGGCAGTGCGCCGCCGGTCGCGGACAGGCGCTGGACCGCAGAACGAAAAAAGGACGGCCAAGGCCGCCCTTTTTCATTTGCACTGAAGCTGCGTTACGGATTGATTCCCGTAAGCCGCGATGGTAGATACGGCGGCAAGCCGATGGGCATACGACGCGCGGCGCGAACGGACGGGGCGGGGTAGCACTCCCGCGCGAAAACATGGTAAGAAGAACGCTAGGAGGCGGGGCAATGGCCGAGAACGGTGCACAGAAACCCAGACGAAGAATCGGTGCTTTTGGTTACGCGTTGGAAGTTCCGCGCGTATCGTGGCGCGATCTCGCTGCCGCACTGTGGCCGGTGCTGCTCATCACCGCCATCGCGGTCTGGGTCGCGTTCCACTTCGTGCGTCCCGCGCCGCCCGACACCGTCGTCATCACGAGCGGCATCGAGGGCAGCTCTTTCAGCACGTTCGCGGAAAAGTACAAAAAAAACCTCGCGCGCAACGGCGTAAAGCTGGAAATCCTGCCGTCCGCAGGGGCGCTCGACAACCTGACGCGGCTGCGCGATCCGCAGTTCAGGGTCGACGTCGGGTTCGTGCAGGGCGGGCTCATCACCGACGGCGATACCGGCGAGCTGGTCTCGCTCGGCAGCGTGTCTTATCTGCCGCTGGTGGTTTTTTACCGCGCGGCTGAGCCGATCGAGCGCTTGTCCCAGTTGAAAGGCCGGCGGCTGGCAATCGGCCGTGGCGGCAGCGGTACGCATTATCTGAACCTGCTGCTGCTCAAGGCCAACGGCATAGACGCGAAGGGGCCGACACGCCTGCTCAATATCGGCGGCGAAGACGCGGCGCAGGCGCTGCTCACGCACAAGGCCGACGCCGTGCTGCTGCTCGGTGACGCGGCCTCGCCGGCAATCATGCGCAAGCTCATGCACACGCCGGGTATACGGTTGATGGATTTCACGCAGGCCGACGCTTATACGCGCCGCTTCCGCTATCTCTCCAAGCTCGAACTGCCGATGGGCGCGGTCGATTTCGCCAACAACGTCCCGGCCAAACCGTTGTCCCTGATAGCGCCTACGGTTGAATTAATCGCGCGCCCCGATCTGCATCCCGCGTTGTCCGACCTCCTGATCGAAGCCGCGCGCGAGGTGCACGGCCAGGCGAGCCTGCTGCAGCGCGCGGGCGAGTTTCCGGCGCCGCTCGAGCACGAGTATCCGATCAGTGATGACGCGTCGCGCTATTACAAGTCCGGCAAAGGCTTTCTCTACCGTTACCTGCCGTTCTGGCTGGCCAACCTGTTCGACCGCACGATGGTGGTGTTGGTACCCATCGTCGTGCTGCTGATTCCGGGGCTGCGGCTGGTGCCCGCCTTATATAGCTGGCGTATCCGCACGCGCATTTATAAACGCTATGGCGAATTGATGGCGTTGGAACGCGATCTGCTCGCGCAGCCGACGCCCGAACAACTGACGGAGCTTGGCAGGCGGCTCGACGACATCGAGCAGCGCGTCAACGCCATCAAGATGCCGCTGCCGTTCGCCGACCAGTTTTACGTGCTGCGTGAGCACATCAATTTCGTGCGCCGCCGGCTGGCCGCCAGCACGGCCGCCGAGGGAGCGCGGTAGATTTCACAGCAAATAGCACTTTTGTCGTTCCCGCGCAGGCGGGAACCCAGGCGAGCCAAATGTTTCTGGATACCCGCCTGCGCGGGTATGACGGACCTGTGAGAAAATCGCACAGTCAAAAATAACCGCAGGGCTACACATGCAATTGCCGCTCGAAGATATCAAGGTGCTCGACCTCACGCACGCGCTCGCGGGGCCGTTTTGCTCGACCATGCTGGCCGACTACGGCGCGCAGCTGATCAAGATAGAGCCGCCGGGCGAAGGCGATCTCGCGCGCGGCTGGGGCGTGCCCATCACGGGCGGCGAGTCTTCGTACTTCGTAAGTCTGCACCGCAACAAGCGCGGCATCGTCCTCGACATGAAAAAGCCCGAGGGCAAGGAGCTCTTCTTCAAGCTGCTCGAAAAGAGCGACGTCGTGATCGAGAATTACCGTGTCGGCGCGCTGAAGCGGCTCGGCATCGATTACGCGGAGGCGAAGAAGCGCAACCCCGGCATCATCTACTGCTCGATCTCGGGTTTCGGCCAGGACGGCCCTTACCGCGACCGCGCGGCGCTCGACCTCATCCTGCAGTCCGAAAGCGGCATGGTCAGCGTCACGGGTGATGAAGGCAGCAGCGGCACGCGCGCCGGCGTGTCGATCGCCGACATGACGGCGGGTCTCTACGCGGCTTACGGCATCATGCTCGCGCTGCGCATGAAAGAAAAAACCGGCGAAGGCCAGGAGATCGACATCTCCATGCTCGAAGGCCAGCTTGCGCTGCTCAGCACGATGATCAGCGCCTTTTGCGCCGATGGCAAAGTTCCGAAACCCACCGGCAACACCTACGCAGCGCTGGTGCCGTACCAGACCTTTCATACCAAGACGCGCGACCTCGCGATTGCGATCGCGGGCGACAAATTGTGGAAGAAGCTGTGCCCGACGCTGGGCCGTCCCGACCTGACCGACGATGCCCGCTTCAGCCGCGCGCTGGAGCGCAACAAGAACCGCACGACTTTGCTGCCGATGCTGCAGGAGATATTTCTGACCAAGCCTTACGAGGAGTGGGAGCCGCTGCTGCTCGCCAACGATATTCCGGTCGGCGCGATCAACAATCTTGCACAGGTCGTCGAGCACCCGCAGGTCAAAGCGCGCAACACGCTCATCGAAGTCGAGCATCCGCGCGCGGGCAAGGTGCGCGTCATCCGCTCGCCGGTGCGCCTGTCGAAGGCGCCGTTCGCGGTGCGCTCGCCGGCGCCCATGCTGGGCCAGCACACGCAGGAAGTGCTGCGCGACGTATTGGGGATGAAGCCGGCGGAAATCGCGGCGCTGGAAGCCGCGGGCGCGCTGGGCGCAAAGCCGTCCAAATAGCGGCGGCTTCGCGGCAGCGCGGATTTACCTTACTCGAACAGACGTTCCGGCATCGGCAGCCCGGCGAGGTCTGTCGGCGTCAGCGGCCGCTCAGCCTTGATCCCCATGCGGTCGAGCACCGCGACGAGCTGGCGGCAGTGCTGGGCCGAATGCCAGGTGCAGCGCTCGAACACCTGGTGCGCGACCGTGTCGCCGTAATAGGTCTTGAGCACTGGCGGCAAAGACACGCGGTCTTTGTCGCTGAGTCCTTTCCACCACGCCTCGTATTTTTTCCAGACGCTCTCGCCATAGCGCGCGACGTCGTCGCCGGTCATCATCTCGTCCGGCGGCTCGTTGTCGGCGATGCCCAGCGAGTATTCGGCGCCGTTCCACGTTTCGAGGAAGGACTCGCCGATGCGGAAGATGTGATAGCACAACGTCCTGATCAGGCGCTCGCGGTGCGGAATTACGCGATCGCGAAATTTATCGGCGGGGAACTGACGCGCCAGCCCTTCCGCGACGAGAAAGACCGTCTCGTACTTCTTGTAGAGCTGCTCGGGCGACAGGCGGTCAGCGCCCGGCATGGGCAGGCCGGCGAGCTTCGCAAACGGGTCGAGCATCTGGCCGAAAGCGTATTGGTCGCCTTTCGCCAGTACTGGCACCTTGCGCAGGCCGTACTTGTTCAGCAGCAGTTCGCGGCCGCCGGCGTCGTTGAGGACGTCGATGACCACCATGTCGATCTTGTTTTTCGAAAGAAACTCTTTCGTTCGGAGGCAGCTACTTCATCCCGGCTGGGTGAAGTAGAGGTACTGGCTGTCGGGGTATTCCATGTGTTCTCTCCTTGGGCAATCCGGCTCGGCGTATTTTAGGCGTTTTGCGGCAAAACTGCCGCCCGCAGACGGGTTAAAATAGACGTTCCGCAGCATTTCCGTCATCCAGCCAACTCGAGACTATCGCCATGGACCAGCCCGCACCGTCATCCGCCACGCAAACCTTGCCGCTTTCCAAAATCACCGTGCTCGACCTTACGCTCGCGCGCGCGGGCCCCACCTGTGTGCGGCACCTCGCGGACTGGGGCGCGAACATCATCCGCATCGAGCCGGCCGAAACGACCGGCGAAGACGTCTCGGGCAAGCGCGAAGGGTTCGATTTCCAGAACCTGCACCGCAACAAGAAAATGGTGAAGCTGAACCTGAAGTCGCCGGAAGGCCATGCCGCGTTC
>CANJHY010000103.1:0-16932 GCA_947474275.1 Betaproteobacteria bacterium | reverse complement strand
GAGCATCAGCACCGACTTCGTCTCGACCAGTATGTACCAGCCGAGGATCAGCGACTCCATCTCGAAGGCCCACGAGGTCGCCATATCGGCCGGCCACTGGAAACGAAAACTGCGCACGCGGAACGGCGCGAGAGCCGATGTTTCTGAAATCGTGCTCACGGCGCGCCACCTCCGTGCAACTGAACTTCTTCCCCCGACATTGCAACCCGATCTTTACTCTTGTTATGTGCGTAGGATAACAGCGCACCGCCGCCGCGTCGAAATGCTCTAACATAGCGGTTCAAGCGAGGCGGAGGAAGCCGGGCCATGAAGACGTTGCACAACGTGTGGAATGCGTTGCTTGTGCTTGCGACAGGCATGATGATTGTGAATCTGGCGGCGGCGCAAACTTATCCTGCCAAAGCCATCCGCCTGATCGTGCCGTACCCACCGGGCGGCGCGAACGACAACATCGCGCGCCCCCTCGTACACAAGCTCACCGAGAACCTCGGCGTGCAGGTCATACTCGAGAACCGCGGCGGCGGCGGCGCGCTGATCGGCGCCGATATCGTGGCGAAAGCGACGCCGGACGGCTATACCCTGCTCTTCTGCTCGACCGCTACCCAGGCAACGAGTCCGCAGCTCTTTAAAAATGTGCCGTACGATCCGGTCAAGGACTTCGAGCCCATCGTGCTGCTCTCGACCACGCCGATACTGGCGGTCGTGACCAACAAGCTCCCGGTCAGTACCTTGAACGAACTCGTCGCCGCCGCCAAGGCGGCGCCCGGTAAGCTGTCGTACGCGTCGGGCGGCCCCGGCTCGGTTTCACACCTGTCGGTCGAGATTTTCAGGATGCTGGCCGGTATCGACCTGCTGCACGTTCCGTACAAAGGCGGCGGCGACGCCATGAACGACACGATCTCCGGGCGCATCGAGCTGCAGATCAACAGCGCGCCCTCGGTCGCTCCACATGTGAAAAGCGGGCGGCTGAAAGCGCTCGCGCTCGCCCGCTCTGCCCGCTGGCCCGATCTGCCGAACGTGCCCACGTTCGCGGAGTCCGGCTGGCCGCAATATCAGGCCAACGGCTGGTATGGGCTGTGCGCTCCCGCCAAAACAGCGCGGGCCGTCATCGACAAACTCCAGCGCGAATCGGTTGCAGTGGTCAACTCTGCCGATTTCAGGGAACGGCTGACCATGCTGGTGGCCGACCCAGTGGGCAGCACGCCGCAGGAATTCGCGGCCTATATCCGCAACGAATACGAAAAGTACGGCAAGGTCATCAAGGCCACCGGCGCGCGCGCGGATTAAGCGCGGCAATTGTCGGGCTATAGCTGCTTTACACTCAAATCCCGCATTGGGTTTCTGCAGAAAAGCACAGTCCAACCACCATGAACGCCCGCGAAAAAATCGAAGCAGCACTCGCCAAAGCCCGCGCCGACCGCGAAAAAGCCAGCGAAGACCGCGCCAAGGCCGGCGCCAACTGGCGCAAGCAGGACGATGCCAGCGCCACTTATGACGAAGTGCGCTCCAACTGGACCCGGGCTGACGCCGAATGGACCAGTGCCAGTGCCGAAATCGAAAAGCTGACCGCCGCGCTGGCCGAGGTCGAACGCACGGAATCGCTGATGCACGATCGCGCGGCGCTGGAAGCAGCGGTCGCCAGGGCGAAAATCGAACGAGACAAAGCAGACGCAGCGCTGGCCCTGGCCGCCAAGGCGCGCGCCGAACGCGAGAAGGACGCCGCCATCGCGCAAGCGCGGGTCGAGCGGCGCAGCGGCGACGCCGAGCGGCGCAAGCCCAATTCGGATCGCCGCAAAGCCACAGCCAGCCGCCGCAATGCCGGGGCCAAGGCCGAGGTGTCAGGCAATACCTGGAGCGAAGCCGTCAATAACTACAACCGGGCAGATGCCGAGTGGAACAAGACGCGCGCAGCACTGGCCGCGCTGACGAAAAAACGCTGAGCGCGCGGGCGTCGCCTGTCAGAAGTCGTCTCAAAAATCCGTTCGCCCTGATGTATAGAAGGGCGAAGAGGTGCATGAATCGGAGCAACGATAGCCATTCATGCTTCGATACCTCAGCACGAACGGCTTCAGGAGATTTTGAGCAGCCTCTAGTCGATTTTGATGCCGACGTCCTTGATGATTTTCGCGCAGGTCGCAATCGCCTCGCGCACGATGTCGCGCATGCGCTCAGGCGTGCTGGAGGCAGCGTCCAGCCCCTGCGCCGCCAGCGCCGCCTGCATTTCGGGCAACTGCATGATCTTGCCGATTTCCACGCTCAGCCCACGCACGATGGAGTTGGGCGTGCCGGCCGGCGCGGCAATGCCGTACCACGGCGTGATGTCGTAACCCGGGTAGCCGGACTCGGCTATGGTCGGCACGTTGGGCAGGATCTTCGAACGCTGCGCGCTGGTGACCGCAATGGTTACGACGCGCCCGGCCTTGATCAGCGGCAAGGCGCCGGCAACGCTGGGAAATCCGATCGGCACTTCACCGCTCGCCACTGCGGTCATGATCGGCGCAGCACCCTTGTATGGCACGTGCAGCAGATTGATGCCTGCGCGGCTTTTCAGCAGCTCGCCGGCGATATGCACCGGCCCACCCACGCCCGATGAACCGTAACCGATTTTTCCCGGCTGCGATTTGGCGAGCGCCACCAGCTCGGCGATGGTTTTGGCGGGAAACGACGGCTGCGCGACGATGACGTAAGAGCCGCCGGCCAGCACCGTTATGTAGGCGAAATCTTTCATCGCGTCGAAACCCGGCTGCGCGTAAAGGCTCACGCTGGGCGCCAGCGAAAGCACGACGACGTTCATCAGCGTGTAGCCGTCGGCGGGCGCTTCGGCCGCCATTTTCGCAGCGACGTTGCCGCCGGCCCCGGGGCGGTTATCGATGACGAACGCCTCGCCGAAACGCTCGGTGAATTTCTGACCGACCAGGCGCGCGATCACGTCGCTGGCGCCGGCAGCGGCGAAAGGATCGATGACGCGCAGGGATTTGTGCGGATAATTATCGGCCTTGGATATGCGCGGCGCTTCGGCGGCCATCAGCGCGGATGCGACGATACCGAGCATCGCCGCAAGTATTGCCGCAACACGGATTTCCATTTGACGTTGTTTCATGCCGTTCCTTTTTATGAGCTGCGCTGAAAACCACCGCCGGACAAAGTATCCGGCAGTTGAGTCTGTGATTACTAGAACCCATCTCAAAAATACACTACCGACAAGCAACCGCCGATGTAGGCCGATACAATTCCAGACCTTTCCACGAATCAAGGTCAAATCCTTGGATCTTATCTGCGTTCATCGGCGTACCCCTCAAGGGGGTATTAAAAAGAATTCATCGGCGGTTCCAAATTGTTTTTGAGACAGCTTCTAGCAACCGACGTGCCACGCGCTGGCCGACAGCATTTAAGCGGAAAACGGCACGATGACTGCCGCCTTGCCTGCTCTCAGTGCGGCGCCCGTACATCGCGCCATACTCTGGCGCGCTAAGCGACTACCTTTACCGCGTTGGGGAGCTGCTTGTTCTGCGCCGAGGTGACATTGGCAATGTAACGCTCGCACGACGCGCGATGCGCGGCCTGCTCGGCGGCGCCGAAATCCACCTGCGGCTGCGGGTCGTCGTCGAAGTTCCCGTAGTCGTCGCGCCCGCGCACCAGCATCGCCCGCATCTTCGCCGGCCCGGTGCCAATATAGCGGCAATGCGTCGGCACGTAAGTTGTCATGACGCCGATGCGCCGCTCCGCTGAACGATTGGGCTCCGACGAGTGCACGGCATACGAATGGTGGATCGACATCTCCCCGGGCTGCAACGCGAGATCGATCACCTCGGCGTTTTCGAGATTTTCGATCTGTTGTCCGCGCGACAGCAGATTGCCGGGGCTTTTTTTGTCGACGTGCACGCGCAGGCCGTGCTGGTGGCTGCCTTTCAGCATGCGCATGCAGCCCATCTCCGGCGTCGCCGCGCTCAGCGCAACCCACGTGGTAAAAACTTCCGGCGGCGAGACGCCGTTGTATGCGCCGTCCTGGTGCCAGGTAATGAATTCGGGCGCGCCCGGTTCCTTGACGAAGATATTGGTGTGAAATACGCGGATGTTGGGTCCGATCACGTCTTCGACCACGTCGAGTATCGCCGGATGGCGGATGATGGCATCGACCCAGGTGAACAGCAGGTGCGATTTGGACCAGATGGTGGGGCGCGACGGATACTTCATGATCGACGTGCCCGCCTCGCGCTCGAAATTCTCGAGGCATGCGCGGTAACGCGCGACTTCCTCCGCGCTCAGCGCCTTGACCGGCGCCACACCGCCATCGGCATGGAAGCGGTCGAACTGCTCGCGCGTGAGGGCTTTGAGTACACGTTCCATGGCAAAAACTCCATTTAGCGCTGGCACTAAAAAAACACGCGATGTTGAAGCGCTTGCAAACGATAGGGTCTGACACTCTGTGTGTCAAGTTTGCGCGCGCGGCGATTTTGTTATGATGCAGAAAACCTATGCAGACCGGACAAACATGACGATACGCGTGCTGATCACTGGCGCTCTGGGCTTTTTGGGCTACCCGGCTGCGCTTGCCGCCGCCGGCGAAGGCTGGGAGACCACCGGTTTCGATCTGCTACAACCGGCCGCTGCAGTCGCGGGTGTACATTTTGTGCGCGGCGACATCACCGATATACACCAGATCTACCGTGTGCTGCGCGAGCGCAGCATAGACACCATCATACACACCGGCGGATTTTCGGGCCCCATGCTCGAACGCGACAATCCGTACCTCGTGTGCAGTACCAACGTCGGCGGCACCATCAATCTGCTGGAGGCGGCGCGCGTGACCGGCGTGCGCCGCTTCGTCTTTCTGTCTTCCGCGCACGCATACGGCGACACGCCCCCGGCGCCGGTATCCGAAGACGCGCCATTCAGGACGCGCGACATCTACGGCGCCACCAAGGCGAGCGGCGACTTGCTTCTACGCGCTTACCGCGAGCAGCACAAACTCGATGCCGTTGCGCTGCGCATCTCGAACGGTTACGGACCGCGGCGCATGACGCGCGAGCCGGTGTGCACCATGCTCAAAGACGCGCTCGCCAGCCGGCCGACGGCACTCGATTTCGGCGGCGGTTATCGGCGCACCCTTTTGTACGTGAAGGACGCGGTCGGCGCCATCGTCGCCGCAGTGAAAGCGCCGTCGCTGGCACAGGCCGCCTACAACATTACCGGCGCGGAATTCACATCCATGGAGCACATCGCGGAGATGGTGCACAAGTTGTTGCCGCAGGCTCGCATCAGCATGGCTGCGGGCGTGGATCCATTGGGCTATCGGCGCGAGCAGCTCGACATCTCGGCCGCGCAACGCGATCTTGGCTGGTCGCCGGCGTGGAACCTCGAACGCGGCATCGCTGACTATGCCGATTGGTTGCGCGCGCAACCTGCCACGGATCGTTAGAACAGGTGAGAGCCGCAGATAACCGCGGATGAACGCAGATAAGATCGAAAACATTTCAAGTGGCAATGAGGAATGGGCAAGGGGCAATGCGTAACTGCACCCTTAACTCATCACCCATTACCCCTTACTCATCACCAATTACATCTGCGTGTATCTGCGTTTATCTGCGGCTGATAGTCGTTTTTGTATTTATTGAGGAGCAGGCATGGCAGAACTGACGGGCAAGGTCGCGGTAATTACGGGTGCATCCAGCCCCAACGGCATAGGCATGGCTATCGCCAAACGCTACGCGCGCGCGGGTGCGTCGGTCTATCTGATGGCCGAAGGCACGGAAGAACAATTGCGCGAGAATGCGCGGGAATGCAAAGCGTTGAGTCCGGAACCCGGCGCGCGCTTCGAAGTCGGCGTGCACGATTTGGCGCAGGCCGGCGCGGCGGAAGCCATGATAGAAAGAGCCGATCAGCTTTTTGGACGCATCGACATACTGGTCAACAACGCCGGTGTGCGCGCGCGCCAGAAATTCGGCGAGTTCACGCGCGACGTATTCAACAACGCCCTCGCGGTAAACCTTACCGCGCCCTTTTTTGCGTCCCAGTCGGTGGCGCCCATCATGCGGCGCCAGGGCGGCGGCCGCATCATACACATCGCGAGCCAAATGGGCGTGGTCACGCATGAGCGGCGCGCGGTATACGGCATCACTAAGGCGGCGCTCATACATCTCGCGAAAGCCATGGCGTTCGAGCTGGCGCCCGACGGCATTATCGTGAATGCGATCAGCCCGGGGCCGGTGCTGACCGAGTACATCGAGAAGGAATACGGCAAGCACGCCGAGCTCGGCAACGACCGCAATGCGTACATGCGCATCAAACGCCTGGGCCGGCCGGACGAAATCGCGGAAGTCGCTTTCTTTCTTGCCGCCAGCGCGCCCGAATTATTGCTGGGACAGAACCTGATCGTGGACGGCGGCTACACCATCCACTGAGGTTCCACCAAAACAAACGGCAGGGAAGACCCTGCCGTTGTCATATGGGCACCCGCATCGCGGATGTCCTGCCGAATGGGCGTTAAGCCGCTTCCTTCTCCATCAGCTTGTCGACGAGGCCAGCCGGCACCTCGGCGTAATGGTCGAATTCCATCGTGAACGTGCCGCGACCGCTGGTCGCCGAGCGCAGGAAGTTGATGTAGCCGAACATTTCCGCCAGCGGCACGAAGCCCTGGATGAAAGCGCTCGGCCCTTTTTGTCCCTGGTCGGTCACCTGGCCGCGGCGGCGGTTGATGTCGCCGATCACGTCGCCGAGATAATCGGCTTCGGTAACGACTTCAACTTTCATCACCGGCTCCAGCAATTTCGGTTTGCTCGCGCGGTGCGATTCGCGGAAGCACGCGCGGCCGGCAATTTCAAACGCCAGCGCCGAGCTGTCGACGTCATGGAACTTGCCGTCGAGCAGGCGGGCCCTGAAGTCGACGACTTCGTAGCCGGCGATCTGCCCTTTCTTGCACTCGGTGCGGATCGCGTGTTCGACCGACGGGATGAACTCGCGCGGAATACGGCCGCCCGAGACCTCGTCGACGAATTCCACGCCGGTGCCTGCCGGCAGCGGCTCGAACACCATTTTTACCTCGGCGAACTGGCCTGAACCGCCCGACTGCTTCTTGTGCGTGTAGACGTGTTCGACGACCTTGCCGAAGGCTTCGCGGAAACTGACCTTGGGTTTGCCCATGACGGCTTCAACGCCCAGCTCGGTGCGCATGCGGTCGATGGTTACTTCAAGATGCAGTTCGCCCATGCCGCGCAACACGGTCTGGCCGGTTTCCTGGTCCACCGCCAGGCGCAGCGACGGATCCGCTTTCGCCATCTTGTAGAGCGCCGTAGACATTTTTTCGATGTCGGAGCGCGTCTTGGGTTCAACTGAGACGCTGATGACGGGATCGGGAAAGCGCATGCGCTCAAGCAGCGCCTGGTGATCCGGATCGGAGAGCGAATCGCCGGTCTCGGTGTCTTTCATCGACACGAACGCGCAGATGTCGCCGGCGCAGGCTTCCGCGATGTCCTTGGTCTCGTCGGCCTGCACTTCCACGATACGGCCGATGCGCTCTTTCTTGTCGCGCGTGACGTTGTACAGCGTGTCGCCTTTCTTGATGACGCCCGAATAGACGCGCACGAAAGTCAGCGTGCCGAACTGGTCGTTGATCACCTTGAATGCAAGCGCGCGTGCCGGCGCATCGTCTTTCACTTCCTGCTCGCCGATCACCTTGCCGTCCTGATCTACCAGCGAAATGCCGCCGTTTTCGCCGGGGTACGGCAGGTAGTCCACCACGCCGTCGAGCAGTTGCTGCACGCCCTTGTTCTTGAACGAAGAGCCGCAGAAGATCGGCACCAGGTTACCGGTCACGGTGCCCTTGCGGATGCAATCCTTGACCTTCTGGATGTCGAACTTGCCGTTCTCGACGAAATCCATGAACGCGTCGTCATCCAGCGCGAGCGCGGTTTCGAGCGCTTCGCGGCGCAGGTCCAGCAGATCGCTCATCCACTGGTTGTCGCGCGTGCTGGAAAACTTGCTGAAACGGCCTTTCATTTCCTCGATGGGAATGGTCTCCCACGTGGCGTCCTTGTCTTCGCTTGCCCACACATAGCCGCAGCCCTGGATAAGATCGACCATGCCTTCGAATTCGTCGTGGCTGCCGATCGGGATCTGGCACAGCACGATGTTGGCGCCGAGGCGCTCCTTGATGCCGGTGATGGCTTTCTCGAAATTGGCACCCATGCGGTCCATCTTGTTGATGTAGCACATGCGCGGCACGTTGTACTGGTTGGCGAGGCGCCAGTTGGTTTCGGTCTGCGGCTCCACGCCGGCAACGCCGTCGAACACCACGACTGCGCCGTCGAGCACGCGCAGGCTGCGATTCACCTCGATGGTGAAGTCGACGTGGCCCGGGGTGTCGATGATGTTGACCTGATGTCCTTTCCACTCGGTAGAGACGGCAGCGGACTGAATCGTGATGCCGCGCTTTTTCTCCTGCTCGAGGTAGTCAGTCGTCGTGCTCGACTTGCCGTCCTTGGTGTCATGCACGTCGATGATCTGGTGCTTTTTTCCGGTGTAGTACAGCACGCGTTCGGTCGTCGTCGTCTTGCCCGCGTCGATGTGCGCGATGATCCCGATGTTGCGATAAAGCTTGATTTCTTTTTGCCTAGCCATTTTGTCGCCTATAAAAATTCAGCTTGCCTGGGTTTATTGCCGAAGGGTTGTGCGAAATGTTCTGCCGGGCGGCATTTTAGACTGAGTTGGCCTTTTTAGCATGTGCTAAAAAGCGCG
The DNA here is from genome assembly GCA_947474275.1 of Betaproteobacteria bacterium. Taxonomy (GTDB): domain Bacteria; phylum Pseudomonadota; class Gammaproteobacteria; order Burkholderiales; family SG8-41; genus PALSA-1004. The sequence continues at coordinate 8,199 of CANJHY010000103.1, read as the reverse complement.
GGAATTCCGGCGCTTACCATCCCGTAGACCCTGTGCCCGGCCGGCCCGGCGGGCGGTTTCGCGGCAAATTCCGCCATTTTTCCCCGTTTTGCCAGGTCAGATACCGCGTAATTACCTGATTTATATAATTAAACAAGTCAGCAGCCACCCCGAAATCGGGTCGTTTTCAAGCCGCTGGATTATTGACGACATAACGCAAAAACCCGCTGTGCGGCGTGTATTTGTCGTAGAGGCCGCGCGCGCGGTAATTGTTTTCTTTGGTGTTCCAGTACAGGCGCGACCAACCCTGCGCCTTCATTTCCGCCACCAGCCAGTCGATCAGCTGCTTGCCCACGCCGCCGGCGCGCAGCGTCGGATCGACGAACAGGTCCTGCAGATAGCAGACCGGCGTCAGCGTGGAAGTGTTTTCGTGAATGATGTAATTGGCGATGCCGATCACGCGGCCCGCTTCTTCGGCGACGATGCCGTGCACTGGCGAGGCCGTGTCCCTGATGCGTTTCCAGGTGTGGTCGTTGATGGCGGGCGCCGGCTCTCTTTCATAAAAACGGCAATAGCCGTCCCACAACTCGCGCCAGCGTTGCTCATCGCGCGCTTCTATCCTGCGTATCTTTGCACTCATGATGTTGGCTTCAGATTGGCTTTTTTCACGACGGCCTGCCATTTTGCGATTTCCCGCACCATCAGTTTTGCCAGCACCTGCGGCTCGCCGCCGCGGATTTCCAGCGCTTCGACTTCGAATTTTTTGCGGATCTCCGGCACGGTCAGCGCCTTGGCAAACTCGGCGTTCAATCGCGCGACCACGGCGTTCGGCAGTTTTCCCGGCCCCCACACCGCGTACCACGTCACTGCTTCGTAACCGGGCACGCCGGCTTCCGCCACCGTCGGCAGCTCGGGCGCGAACGACGAGCGCTTGGCCGACGTCACCGCCAGCGCGCGCAAACGCTTTGATCTCACGTGCGGCAAAGTCGACGGCGCCGTGCCCAACATTACCGGGATCTGTCCGCCGATGACGTCGTTGAGCGCGGGTGCGGTCCCCTTGTACGGGATCTGCACCATCTGCGTGCCTGCCATCATGTCGAAAAGCTCCACCGCCAGATGGGTGATACCGCCCGCGCCCGTCGTGCCGTAACTCAATGAGCCGGGCTTGGCCTTGGCGAGACGAATCAGATCCTGCAGGGTGTTCGCCGCCACCGCCGGATTGACGGTCATGATGAACGGGCTTTCGCCGATCAGGATGACGGGCGTGATGTCCTTGACTGGATCGTAGCTGAGATCGGACAGCGCGGCACTCGTCGCATAGCTGCCTGAACCGAGCGTCAGCGTATAACCGTCGGCCGGCGCGCGCACGCCAAGCTCGGTGCCAACGGCTCCGCCGGCGCCGCCGCGGTTGTCCACCACGATCGCAGCCCCGAGCCCGCCGGACGCCTCCTGGCCCAGCACGCGCGCAATCATGTCGGTGCCTCCGCCCGGGGCGAAAGGGACGATCATGCGAATCGGCTTGGCGGGAAAGCGGTCGGCCTGTGCCATGCAGTTCACGGGAACCAGCGCTGTCAGACACAGCGCCACGGAGATCGCACGCAGCATTACGGGCCTCGTTCGGGAAATGACGGAATGCGCCGGCCACGAAACGCGGCGCGCCCGTGAATGATAGCGGACAAACCTCGAGTTCGATATCAGTCCGCGGACGCCGACCGGACTATCTCTGAAACCAACGACGATGAACGGGTCACTGCGCGGCATGCCACCCTCCTGAAGCTGGCGCGGTTTATGCTAAGCTCAATCGTCGGATTTCCCGCCCGCATTCAGCCCTGTTTTGTTTCGCCCTTGCACTTTTTGGAGAGCCGCGTTGTCACGCTCCACACTTTACGTTGTCACCCATTTCCTTTGCATTACCGCATCCTGCGCCGGTCTCGCCGCCACGCAATCCAGGGCCGAAACCTATCCTGCGCGCCCGGTCCGCCTGATCGTGCCTTTCGCGCCCGGCGGCGGCACGGATATTATTGCGCGCGCGCTGGCGCCGAAAGCAACCGACGCGTTCGCCCAGCCCGTCGTCATCGACAATCGGGGCGGCGGCGGGGGTACGATAGGCGCTGAACTGACAGTACGCGCCACGCCCGACGGCTATACGCTCTGTCTCGTCTCGACGAGCTATGCTACAAACGCCGCGATCTTCAAGCTGCCTTACAACCCGATTACCGACATCGCGCCGATCGCGCTGATCGGCGAGACAGGTCTGCTGATTTCACTGCATCCCTCCGTCGCGGCGCGTTCGGTCAAGGAATTGATCGCGATGGCCAAGGCGCGCCCGGACGAACTCAACTATGCGTCCACCGGCACTGGCGGCAATACCCATCTCGTCACCGAACTTTTCAATCTCAAGGCGGGCACGCGCATGACGCATGTGCCCTACAAGGGAACCGGCGCGGCCATGAGCGATCTGCTGGGCGGCCAGATACAACTGATTTTCGGCAGCCTGCCCTCAGTGTTGCCTCTGCACCGGGCCGGCCGCCTGCGCGGTATCGGCATCACCAGCGCCAAGCGCAACGACGCGATTCCCGACATACCCGCCATTGCCGAAACGGTGCCGGGCTACGCGGCGACGGTGTGGTACGGCTTGTGGGGTCCCAAGGGGCTGCCGGCCGGCATCGTCAGCCGGTGGAATACGACCGTGCGTCGGTCGCTGCAATTACCCGACGTGAAAGAGCGTCTGGCCGGCGAGGGCCTGGCGATCGCCGACGGGCCGCCGCAGGCTTTTATCGACGTCGTCCAACGCGACGTAGCCAAGTACAGGGAAGTGGTGCGCGCCGCGAAGATCGATCCCGTCCAGTAAGAATCGCCGCAGCGTGCGCGGCTTTTCTCTACTCGTCAGGCCGCGCGCTTGCGTAACACCCGGCCATTGAGCTGGCCGGTCAGCCGGCCGTCACGCACACTCCATACCCCGCCCACCATCACCGCCTCTATCCCGGCCGGAAAACAGCGCGGTTCCGCGTAAGTAGCGGCGTCCTTGATCAGCGCCGGGTCGAAGACCACCAAATCCGCGCGCCGGCCCGCCTCGATCAGGCCGATATCTGCCAGGCCGAAGGTGCGGGCGGTGAGGCCCGTCATCTTGTATACCGCGGTCTCGAGCGACAGGAGCCGGCGTTCGCGCACCATCTCGCCGAGAACCCGCGGAAAAGTTCCGTACTGGCGCGGATGCGCCTTGTCCGCATCGATCGCGTCGGAGCCTATCATCGTGTGCTCATGCTGCAGAACGCGCACCATGTCCTCGTCGCAGGAGCCGCGCGTAATGCGGCCCACCTTGCCACCCTCTTCCAGCAGCAGGTCGAGCAGCAGAGCGAGATGCGGCTTGCCGCGCTGCGTTGCGGCGTCGGCGAGCGTCAGGCCCTCGAGATCGCGGTTGCCGTCGGTGTTCACGGTGGTGATCACGATATTGTTCCAGCCGACCGCTTTGATACGATTTTCCCATCCGGCCAAGCCGGTATCGATGTCGCGCGCAATCTGCTGCCGCACCCCCGGATCTGCGATCCGCACCAGCATCGCGGGCAAGCCGCCCTCCAAGACCCACGGCGGCAGCACGGAAGTCATGGTCGACATGCCTGCGATGTACGGATACATGTCGGAATAGGTGGCAAGCCCGTGGGAGCGCGCGGTGTCGAGCATGCCCAGCGTAAGCTCGACCTTGCCGAAGTTGCGGCTGCCAACCGCCTTGTGGTGGGATATCAGCACGGGGGTGCGCGCGCGCCGCCCGATCTCGAGCGCCTCTTCGACCGAGGCCACCAGTCCGTCCACCTGATCGCGCACGTGCGTGGCGTAAAGCCCGCCATGGCTACCGACGACGCTGACCAGTTCGGCGAGTTCGTCGGTGTCGGAGTAAATTCCAGGCACGTAGGCAAGGCCGCTCGAGAGGCCGAACACGCCGCTCTGCATCGCCGTAGCCACCAACGCTTTCATGCGCTCGAGTTCGGCGCCTGACGGTGCGCGGTTTTCCAGGCCCATCACCGCCGAACGCAGCGCGCCATGGCCGATGAGCGTGGCCACGTTAACGCCAATGCCGTCGCGCGCGAGGCGTGCCGCGTAGCCGTCCCAGTCCGGCCAATCCCAGGCTATCTGCGGATGTCCGAAAATCGGCTGCGCGTAATTGATGTAGGCGTCGCGGGAACTCGCGGCAAGCGGAAACGCGGAAAATCCGCAGTTGCCGAGAATCTCCGTCGTCACGCCCTGCCTCGCCTTGGGCTCGGCGCCCGGGCGCGCAAGCAGCGAAATCTCGGAGTGCGTATGCGAGTCGATGAAACCGGGCGCAACAGCGAGTCCGTGCAAATCGACCCGGCCGGCGGCAGTTTCGGCTGCAAGATCGCCGACCTTGATGATACTGCCGTCACGTATGCCGATGGATCCGCGAAATGCCGGCTGCCCGCTGCCGTCGATGATGTGTGCGTCTTCGAGGATCAAGTCAAACATGCAAAATTCGCTCCCTGCTTCTGTAACACGCACGGCTCACTTAATACCAGTGCGGGCAAATCAATTGCTGAAAACAACCCGTTCATCGCGTAGCCTGTAAAAATTTGACGGGATATTACCATCCGCCATCCCGCGCTTGCCGATGACGGCGGACAAGCCGCCGCGTTTCGACTGACTAGCTTGCAGCGGTCAGCAGCCGGGTCAGCTCATTGGAATCGGCAATCTGCTCGAGCCGCGCCACTGTCGCCGCGATGCGCTGGTTTTGTTCCGGCGCAAACGATCTGCCGGCGAGCTCCATGAATTTTGCGTCGATTTCCGCCGCGCTCATCGGGTCTTCGTGGCTGCCTTTGCGATAAAGCACCTGCGCTTCCAGTTTTTCTCCGTTGCGGCAGACCACCACCGCCCGGCATGCGACGCGAAACTTGCCGCCGTCCGCGTCGAACGCCGGTTCCAGTTCGACATTCACGCGGCGGACGAAATCGAGGATCACCGCATCGCGCATCTTGTCTTCCGTGAACTGCTCGACCGTCGCGCGCCGCTCCAGCGCCATGACCGCCATGCCGTAACGCAAATTCATCTGCGCCGCGAGCACACCCTGTATCCTGGCGGGATCGTATTCCCAGCCACAATGATGCAGGGTGTTGGTGCTGACGTGCGCTGTCACGCTCTCAATGTCGTCGGCCTTGAGGTCGTGCTTGCGCATGATTTCGTCGATTGCTGCCATCGCCGTGATGCTGCCGTTGGATGCCGGCGCGGGTTTGAAGCCGACGCGGAGTATTTCCCAGCGCTCGCCGAGCCCGGCAGTCAGGTTTTCCTGCGCACACTCGCCGACCAGCGAACTCAAAAATCCGCCGTATGGCGCTTCCAACACGTCCGGAATTCCGGTGTAACCCAGCCGCGCGAGCTTGGCCGCATACACGCCGCTTTGCGCCGCGCGTCCCGAATGAAACCCCTTGGTCATCGCGCCCTCCTGCACGGCCATCAGGCCGGCGCCCTGCGACCCGGCGATGCCCAGCGCGTGCTTTACCTGCACGGTATCGAGACGCAGCAGGCGCGCCGCCGCCGCAGCGGCGACGAACACGCCCGACGTGCCCTGGTTGTGAAAACCGCGCGCGAACATGCCGCCCTTGCCCGCGAGCCCCACGCGGATGCCGCATTCGTAGCCTGCGACCAGCGCGGTGATGAGCTCGCGTCCCGACATGCCGCCGTTCGCCTCGGCGAGCGCCAGCACTGCGGGCACTGCAACCGAGCCTGGATGCAGCGTCGCCTCGATGTGGATTTCATCGAGCTGAAAGGCGTGCGCCGAAGTGCCGTTGATGAGCGCGGCGTGCGACGCCGAGGTGCGGTACGGAAAGCCGAACGCCGCCGACTGCTGCGCGCAATTTTCCTCCATCAGCATGGTCGCGAGTTTGCGCACTGGCGGCAGCGTCGCGCCGAAAATGCAGCAGCCCAGCGTATCCAGCACGCAGGTCTTCGCCTTTTCAACGACCGCAGCGGGCAGGTCTTCAAATTTGAGCGCGGAAGCAAATTCCGCGAGCCGGCGCGTGGCGCCGGCAGCTGCAGTTGCATCATCGGGATTCGTTTTTTTCATGGTTTCCGTTTCAAGGTTTGTTTGCGCCGCTACCCGTACGCCAATGGGCGGCGGCCAGAGTCTGCCGGCGACCGCCACGCTCGCGATAAATCAGCAATAAAACTATGCTGACATTGAGCAGGTTCCATGCGGTGCCGTTGAGAAACGCGGCACGATAAGAACCCGTCAAATCGAAAATCGCGCCCGACATCCACCCGCCTAATGCCATCCCGACGAGCGTCGCCATCAATATTGTGCCGACGCGCGCGCCGGCTTCTTTCGGCGTGAAGTACTCGCGCACGATCAGCGCATAGCTCGGCACAATGCCGCCCTGAAAGAGGCCGAACATCGCGGACACCACGTAGAGCGAAGTCACACCGTTGGTGAACAGGAATGCGAGCAGCGCAATGCCCTGCAGCACCGAACCCAGCAGTAGCGTGCGCAGCCCGCCGATGTGGTCCGAAATCCAACCTGAAACAAGCCGGCTGACGATGCCGGCGGCCAGCATCAGCGACAGCATTTCCGCGCCGCGCGCGAAGCCGAAACCGAGATCGCCGCAGTAAGCGACGATATGCACCTGCGGCATCGACATCGCAACGCAGCACGCGACACCGGCCACACACAGCAGGCCCTGCAGCGCCGCGGGCGAAAACCCGAGCGGCCGCGCCGACTCTGCGTGTTTCGCATGCGGGATCGTCTCCGCAGACAGCGCTTCGGGCTCCGCCGGATGCGGGGCATGTGGCGGCGGGCGCTTGCGCAAGACCCATAGCGCGAGCGGCAGCATCGAGCACAGGCAGAAGATGCCCATGCCGATATAGGTCTGCCGCCAGCCCACGGTTTCGATGAAATGCTGGACGAGAGGCGACCACACCGCGCCTGCCATGTAATTGCCGCTCATGCAGATTGCAATCGCGATGCCGCGGCGGCGCGAGAACCATTGCGAAGTGTCGGCCACCAGCGGCGCGAAAGTCGCCGAGCAGCCGAGCAGCCCCATCAGCACGCCCTGCGCGAGACTGAACTGCCACAGGCTGGTTGCCGACCCGGCAACGATAAAACCAACGCCAAGAAACACCGCGCCTATGGACACCGGCACCAGCACGCCGAAGCGGTCCGACAACTTGCCCATCAGAACGCCGCCGAGACCGAAGCCGATCATCGCCAGCGTGTACGGCAGCGACGCGTCGCCGCGCGCCACTGCGAATTCGGCCTGGATGCGCGGCAGCACGACGCTGACCGTGTACATGCCGGAACCGCCTATCGTCATCAGCACGAGCGAGACGAAGAGGCGCGTCCACGCGTACGGCGATTCGATGTCCTGCGCGGTGGCGGTTTGTATTTTCATGGGAAGAGGCGGAATTTATAGGGTGCCGCGCATTTGCGCAAACGAAGTTGCGCAGTGCGCCGGCGCGCTCAGTCCGCGCGTATGCCCGCCGCCTTCACGACCTTTTCCCAGATCGCCAGCTCTCTTTTGATATGCGCGGCCAGTTCTTCGGGCGTGCTGCCAATTGCGCGCGCGCCGACGCCGGCAATGCGCTCTTTGACATCGGGCAGGGCCTTGACGATCTCCTGCTGCAGCCTATTGATGATGGCCGCCGGCGTGCCCGCCGGCACCACCACGCCCTGCCATTCATAAACTTCGTAGCCGGGCACGCCCGCTTCGTCTATGGTCGGCACATCGGGCAGCGTCGGATCGCGCTTGAGAGTGCTGACGCCGAGCGGAACGAGCCGGCCGGATTTGAATATCTCGATCACGGACGGCAGCGTCGCCACCATCACCGCGGTTTCTCCGCCGACCAGCGACACGACAGCCGCGCCCGCCGACTTGTACGGGACATGGGTGACGTTGATGCCCGCCAGATATTTGAATTGCTCCGCAGCCAGTGAATTGGCGCTGGCGTTGCCCGCGGAAGCGTAGTTCAGCAGGCCAGGCTTGCTTTTTGCGAGCGCGATGAACGCCTTGACCGAACGCGACGGTATCGACGGGTGCACCGTCAGCACCAGCGGCACCAGCGTGATGAGGCTGACCGGCACCAGGTCTTTTTCGGTGTTGTACGGCAGCTTGGAAAGCACGAAAGGATTCGCGACATAAGCGAGCGTGGCGACGCCGAGCGTATAGCCGTCCGCCGGGGATTTTGCGACGAACCCGATACCTATGCTGCCGGCGGCGCCGG
>CANJHY010000102.1:0-17255 GCA_947474275.1 Betaproteobacteria bacterium | reverse complement strand
GGCATGGGCAAACTCCTGATCGACTCCATCAACGTGCTCGACCGCCCCGTCATCGTCGCCTACGTGCTGATCATCGTCTGCCTGTTCGTCGTCATCAATCTGCTGGTCGATCTCCTGTATTCGATGCTCGATCCGCGCGTACGCCTGGCAGAGGCCAAAGCATGAGCAGCGCAGGCGTCGAATCGCCGTTCAAGCGCGTCGCCGCGGATTTCGCGGAAAGCCGCCTGGCGCTGGTCGGGCTCGCAACCCTGATCCTGATCCTCATCGTGGCCATCGGCGCGCCGCTGGTGTCGCCGCAGAACCCGTACAACCTGGCGACGCTCGACATCATGGATTCGAAGCTGCCGCCGGGCGGCCAGAGCCTGGACGGCATGACGTTCTGGCTGGGCAGCGACGACCAGGGGCGCGACATGCTGTCGGCGATTTTCTACGGCCTGCGCATCAGCCTCGGCGTAGGCACGCTGGCCACGGTGTGCGCGCTCGCCATCGGTCTCGCGGTCGGGCTCGTCGCCGCCTGGTTCGGCGGCTGGGTCGAAGCAGTCATCATGCGGATCGTCGACCTGCAACTGTCGTTCCCGTCCATCCTCATCGCGCTGGTGCTGCTGGCGTCCCTCGGCCAGGGCGTCGACAAGATCGTGATTGCACTGATCACCGTGCAATGGGCGTACTACGCGCGCACCGTACGGGGTGCTGCGCTGGTCGAACGCAACAAGGAATACATCGAGGCTGCGACCTGCCTTGCGCTGTCGACGCCGCGCATCCTGTTCAAACACCTGCTGCCCAATGTGCTGCCGCCGCTCATCGTTATTGCCACCGTGCAGGTTGCACATGCCATCGCGCTCGAAGCGACGCTGTCGTTCCTGGGTCTCGGCATGCCGATCACCTCGCCGTCGCTGGGCCTGCTGATCGCCAACGGCTTTACCCACCTGATGTCGGGCAAGTACTGGATCAGCCTCTATCCCGGCATCGCGTTATTGATAACCATCGTCAGCATCAACCTCGTCGGCGACCAATTGCGCGACGTGCTCAATCCGAGGTTGCAGAAATGACGCCATCACGCGTCATCCCCGCACAAGCGGGGATCGAGTTCACGGGAACAAAAATCCTGGATTCCCGCCTGCGCGGGAATGACGGAAAATCATAATCACCATGGCCGTCCTCGTCGTCGAAAATCTCAAGACCCACTTCTTCACCAAGGCCGGTGTCGTGAAATCGGTCGACGACGTCAGCTTCAGCGTCGATGCCGGCAAGGTGCTGGGGCTGGTCGGCGAATCGGGTTCCGGCAAAACCGTGACCGGTTTTTCGATCATGGGGCTCGTCGATCCGCCCGGACGCATCGTGTCGGGACGCGTGCTGCTCGAAGGCCACAACCTGCTCGACCGCACCGATGACGCCATGCGCGGGCTGCGCGGCGACCGCATCGCGATGATTTTTCAGGACCCAATGATGACGCTGAATCCGGTGCTGCGCATCGACACCCAGATGGTAGAGACCGTGCTTGCGCACCAGTCCGTCAGCAAAGAGCAGGCGCGCGAACTCGCGCGCAACGCGCTGGGCCGCGTCGGCATTCCGTCGCCCGACGAGCGCATGAAAGCGTATCCGCACCAACTGTCTGGCGGCATGCGCCAGCGGGTGGCGATCGCGATCGCGCTACTCAACAATCCGCGCGTCATCATCGCCGACGAGCCGACCACGGCGCTCGACGTCACGATCCAGGCGCAGATCATTTTCGAAGTGCAGAAGCTCGCGCGCGAAACCGGTACCGCGATGGTGTGGGTCACGCACGACCTGTCGGTGATCGCGGGCCTCGCCGACGAAGTGTGCGTGATGTACGCGGGGCGCATTGTCGAGTCGGGCCCGACAGCCGATCTGCTCGATCATCCGATGCATCCCTATACCAAGGGACTTATAGCCTCGATCCCGAGCCGCAACCAGCGCGGCCAGCCACTGTCGCAGATTCCGGGCATGACGCCATCGCTGCTCAGACTGAAACCCGGCTGCGCGTTCCGCGACCGCTGCCCGCGCGCCGACGCCGCCTGCGAGACGGCGCCCGCGATCACGCAGCCGACGCCCGCGCGCTCGCTGCGCTGCGCGCACCCGATCACCGAACCTGAAGTGGATACCACGGGGTGACGCCATCATGCATAGCCTGAAACGCCTGCTACTTTCCCGTGCATCGCGAGTCCGCCGCGCCTGGCACTCCGAGATCCCTGTCGGCTGATACCCCATGTCCACGCTGCTCGAACTCAAACACATCACCAAGAATTTTTCGCGTCCGCTCGACCTCGCCGCGAAAATCGCGCGCCTGGCTGGCGCCAATGTGCACGAAATCACCGTGCATGCGCTGGACGACGTGTGCCTCACCATCCACGAAGGCGAGGTCGTCGGACTCGCTGGCGAATCCGGCTGCGGAAAATCGACGCTCGGCCGCATCGCGGCCGGCATACTCGCGCCGACCAAGGGCGAGCGCGTGTGGCGCGGCACCGACATTACGCAGATGCCTGCGGATGAACGCCGCAATGCCGCGCTCAAGATCCAGATGGTGTTCCAGGACGCGTTCGCGTCGCTCAATCCGCGCATGCGAGTGGCCGAAATCATCGGCGAAGCGCCGCGCGTGCACGGCGTCGATGGCGCCGACGATATCGATTACTACGTCGACCAGCTGATGCGCAAGGTCGGACTCGACCCCGCGTTCCGGCGCCGCTTTCCGCACCAGTTCTCGGGCGGCCAGCGCGCGCGCATCGGCATCGCGCGCGCACTCGCGGTCAAGCCCGAGCTGCTGGTGTGCGACGAAGCGGTCGCCGCGCTCGACGTTTCGATCCAGGCGCAGGTGCTTAACCTCTTTATGCAGCTGCGGGCCGATTTCAATCTCACTTATCTTTTCATCAGCCACGATCTGGGCGTCATCGAACACCTGGCCGACCGCGTGGTAATCATGTATCTGGGGCGCATCGTCGAGACCGCGCCGGCGCTGGAACTGTTCAAACACGCCAACCATCCGTATACCCAGGCGCTGCTCGCGGAAGTGCCCAAACTCGAGAAGCGCGGCCACGACTTCGCGCCGATCACGGGCGAAATCCCGTCGCCGATCGATCCGCCGGCGGGCTGCCACTTCCATCCGCGCTGCCCGCATGCGATGGAGCGCTGCCGCAGCGAACGGCCGCAGTTCCGACAAATCGCACCGGGCCACTGGTCCGCCTGTTATCTTAACGACGCAAAGTAGCCCGCGTGAACGGCGAACGATGCGAAGTAACCAAATCGTGGGCGTAAAAAAGCCCGCTTGCGCGGGCTTTTTTACATACGGCGTTCGAAATTAATCGAGCGGGCGGATGTTCGTCGCCTGATCGCCCTTGGGGCCGGTCGTGACGTCGTAGGTTACTTTCTGGTTCTCGCGCAGGCTTTTGAAACCATTGCCCTGGATTGCCGAGAAATGCGCGAAGAGGTCTTTGCCGCCATCTTCCGGCGTGATAAAGCCAAAACCTTTGGCGTCGTTGAACCACTTAACAGTACCGTTACTCATTTGTGTTATTCCAATAAAAATTAAAGATAGGCTCGCGCCCGGGTGCGAGAACTTCAAGAGGAAAGTAACAACAACCTGAGGAGTACCGCTGAAATCGCGGCCACTACGGACTGGCACTCACTGCTTGGAGATCCTGCGACGCCCGTTATACGCGAGTAATATCAAGGGGTCAAACTATTTCGTTCGCCCTGTTTTGGAGCCGCCGCGCACCACTATTGATGCCATTCGCTATGCAATGGCAATGTGCGTAGTATCCGGGGCCAGCCCACTGCGTACAAAGACGGACATGACGACTTACGGCGGTATTACGTTTAACGGGAAATCGGGCGAAAAATACTACTTCAAGGCGTGGCCGCTGCAGACCCGTTTCAATCCCCTGGGCGCGGTCTATTTCGTCACCAAGCGCGTATTCAGCGACAAGAACTACCGCCGGGCCAGCCACGAAAGCATATTCATCGGCCAGACCCCCGATCTCACCGTCCCGCTCGCCACCCCGCTGCAGCTCGCGTGTTTCGAAAAACAGGGCGCCAACTGCATCTGCGTATTTGTCGATGCCAGCGAGGAAAGGCGGCTGGCAGTCGCGCAGGATCTGCTGGCAGCGCACAGTACGACCTGCAATGACACGCGCGAGCACCGCACGCGCGCCCAGGCCGAAGCCGAGTTTTAACCCGGTTTCCTGCGGTCCCAAAGAAAAAGGCTGGCGCCGATTCGGCGCCAGCCTTTTTTTATGCAACCCGGCTTGCGCCGGGAAAACCTGCTTAACCGCGTCCGCGGCTGCGATTACCGCCAAAGCCGCCGCCGCCGCCGCCATCGCGCGACGACGGACGTCCGCCGTTACCGCCGAAGGATTTGCCGCCCCAGTTCGAACCGCCGGTGCTTGGACGACGCGGCTTGGCCGCTTCGCCGAAACGTTTGCGCGGATCGCCGCTTTTACCTGGACCACCAAAGCGCTTGCGGTCATTGCCGCTGGGCGCGCCGCTGCGCGGCTTGACCTTGGGTTCCATGCCTTCGATCACGTGGCGTTCGATCTGGTTGCCGGTGTAACGCTCGATCTGCTTTAGCTGATGGCCTTCATCGGGTGCCGCGAACGAAATCGCGATACCAGAATTGCCTGCACGGCCGGTGCGGCCTATACGGTGCACGTAGTCTTCCGCCACTTTCGGCAAATCGTAATTGATGACGTGAGTAATGCTTGCCACGTCGATGCCGCGCGCGGCGACGTCGGTCGCCACCAGCACGCGCACGTTGCCGCTGCGCATGCGCGCCAGCGTGCGATTGCGTTGCGACTGATTCATGTTGCCGTGCAACGCTGCCGCCGTATGGCCGCCGTCGTTGAGCTTTGCGGCCAGGCGATCGGCGCCATGCTTCGTCGCCGTGAACACGATGGCCTGCGTCATTTCAGCGTCGCGCAACAGGTGGTCGAGGATGCGGTGCTTGTGGCTGCCGTCATCGACGTAATGCAGGCGCTGCTCGATGTTGTCGTGATTTTCCTTGGTCGCTTCGCACGCGATCAGCTTCGGCTGCTTCAACAAGCGCTTGGCCAGCGTCGCGATGTTGCCGTCGAGCGTGGCCGAGAACAGCAGCGTCTGGCGTCCCGGCGGGGTCGCGCCGGCAATGCGTTCCACCGGCTTGATGAAACCCATGTCAAGCATGCGGTCGGCTTCGTCGAGCACCAGCAGTTCAAGGCGCGAAAAATCAACCTTGCCCTGGTCGATGAAATCGATCAGGCGGCCCGGGGTCGCCACCAAAATATCGAGCGACGATTCGAGCAATTTGCGCTGCTTCGGGTAGGGCATGCCGCCGAGTACCGTGCCGGTGCGCACGCGGCCCATGAACTTGCTGTATTTTTCGACGGCGCTCGTCACTTGCAGCGCGAGTTCGCGCGTCGGGGTCAGCACCAGCACGCGCGGACCGCGGCCGGGCTTGGCCGGTTGCGCCAGGCGTTGCAGTGCAGGCAGCACGAAGGCCGCCGTCTTGCCGGTGCCGGTCGGCGCCGAGCACATGAGGTCATGGCCGGCAACCGCTTCGGGGATGGATTTCGCCTGCACAGGGGTCGGTTCGGTATAACCGGACGCAGTCAACGCCTGCACAATAGCGGGATTCAGACTCAATGCTAAAAATGACATCGATAAAACTTTCTTAATAGGTACAGCAAAAAACAAACGCGCAGGCAAATGAACTACTGCCGGAGTACGCAAAAACGCACAACAAAACGGGCAGGCAAACGCCGCCAGCGCACGGGTATCGTCGCTAACCGTGGCTGAAGCAGCTATTTGAGAAAGGGAGCTGAATCGAAGGGTCAGGGACAGATGCAACTCGAATATTTTCGATCCGGAATTCAGGCCGGATTGCTTCGAGGTGCGCGCACTATACAGACAAAACCGGAAAATAGCCAATCAATCTGAGACCTTACCCGCACATGCGGGAAATTTTCCGCAATCCTGGACGCTGCCCCTGCCCCGCGTCTTGTGCAGTGCCGCATCAATGGAAATATTCAATGAGATATCATCCGCTTATGCTATACTCGCGCGCTTTTCAAATTACCCCCTAGGGTCGCACCATGCGCGCTATTCGTAACCTCGCCATAATCGCCCACGTTGACCACGGCAAAACCACGCTGGTCGACAAGCTGCTGCGTCAGTCCGGCACGTTCGCCGCCCACCAGCACATCGAAGAACGCGTGATGGACAGCAACGACCTCGAGAAAGAGCGCGGCATCACCATTCTCGCCAAGAACTGTTCGGTCACCTACGAAGGCACGCACATCAACATCGTCGACACCCCCGGCCATGCCGACTTCGGCGGCGAAGTCGAGCGCGTGCTGTCGATGGTAGACGGCGTGTTGCTGCTGGTCGATGCAGTCGAAGGCCCGATGCCGCAGACGCGCTTCGTCACGCGCAAGGCGCTGGCGCTGGGACTGAAACCCATCGTCGTCGTCAACAAGGTCGACCGCGACGGTGCGCGTCCGGACTGGGTCATCAATCACACATTCGATTTGTTCGACAAGCTCGGCGCCACCGAAGCCCAGCTCGATTTCCCCATCATTTACGCGTCGGCGCTCGAAGGCTGGGCGACCGAAGACCTCGCGCAGAAAAGCACCACCCTCAAACCGCTCTTTGAAGCCATCCTGAAGCACGTGCCTGCGCGCGACGACGATCCGAACGGCCCGCTGCAATTGCAGATCTGCTCGCTCGATTATTCGAGCTACGTCGGCCGCATCGGCATTGGCCGCGTGCTTCGTGGCCGCATCAAGTCAGGCCAGCTGGTGACCGTATTGCACGGCCCGGACGGCGGCCCGATCGCTCCCATTAACGCCAAGGTTAACCAGGTCCAGGTGTTCAAGGGTCTCGAGCGCGTGGTGGTCGAAGAAGCTGAAGCCGGCGACATCGTTCTCATCAACGGCATCGATGAAATCGGCATCGGCGTTACCATCACCGATCCCGAGCACCCCGAAGCGCTGCAACTGCTCAAGGTTGACGAGCCGACGCTGACCATGAATTTCCAGGTCAATACCTCGCCGCTGGCCGGCCGCGAAGGCAAGTTCGTGACCAGCCGCCAGTTGCGTGAACGCCTGCAGCGCGAACTGATGAGCAACGTCGCGCTGAAAGTCCAGGAAACCGCCGACGCGGACGTGTTCGAAGTGTCGGGACGCGGCGAACTGCACCTCACCATCCTGCTGGAAAACATGCGGCGCGAAGGTTACGAACTCGCGGTGGGACGTCCGCGCGTCGTCATCAAGGAAATCGACGGCGAGAAACAGGAACCGTACGAAATGCTCACGGTCGACGTCGAAGAAACGAATCAAGGTGCTGCGATGGAAGCATTGGGCGCTCGCCGCGGCGACCTGCAGGACATGCAGTCCGACGGCAAAGGCCGTGTGCGGCTCGATTACCGGATTCCCGCGCGCGGGCTGATCGGCTTCCAGTCGGAGTTCATGACCATGACGCGCGGCACCGGCATCATGAGCCACGTGTTCGACGATTACGGCGCGATGAAACCGGACATGGCGGAGCGCCGCAACGGCGTGCTGATTTCCGCGGAAAACGGCGAAGCCGTCGCCTACGCGTTATGGAAACTGCAGGAGCGCGGGCGCATGTTCGTCAGCCCCGGCGACCCGCTCTATGAAGGCATCATCATCGGCATCCACAGCCGCGACAACGATCTCGTCGTCAACCCGATCAAGGGCAAGCAGCTCACCAACGTGCGGGCTTCCGGCACCGACGAGGCGGTACGCTTGGTGCCGCCGATTCAGGTCACGCTCGAATCCGCGATCGAATTCATTGCCGACGACGAGCTGGTGGAAATCACTCCGAAATCGATCCGCATCCGCAAACGCCATTTGCAGGAACAGGACCGCAAGCGCGCCTCACGCGCAGCCGCCTAACTGTCGTCGTTCCCGCGCAGGCGGGAATCCAGAGATTCTTTAAAAAATTCGCCTGAATTCCCGCTTGCGCGGGAATGACGATTAGCGCCGCACGACGTCGGGTGGCGCTTCCGCCGGCCACGCCGGTCCCGCGAGCGCCTTGATGGCGTCCCCAGCCTTGCCAAAAATCCTCACGTGGATTTTCGCTACCTGGCGGAACTCGAACTCGACGAAATCCATAAAGAAAGACCTGCCGCGCGAGACTGTGATTTCGGACCATGGAATGAAAAGGTCGCGGCAGTTCAAGCGGAACAGGATAAACATCCTGAGATGCAGGCCGTGCGGATCAATCCCGACATACATTGAATTGCGCGCGCCGCCGAACGGCCCGAGCGGTCCCATCTGGCTGCTGCGCACGCGCTCGAAGCGCCCGCCAAACGGTTGCTGCGCGCGGTAGCGCCGGGCGAGAAACGCCCAGCCGCTGATGTAGCTCAACGCAAACGTGACGACCAGCCATACGCCGGCCAGAAACAGAATGTACGCCAGCGGCAACCAGAACTCGGTATCCATTAATGCTTCTGCCTGAAGATTAAACCGGTGCTCTCGATAGAATGGAGCACAGGCTAAATTGCGCGACGATATTACCAGACGCGCTGACACAGGGTTGACTGATGCTGGGTACCATAGGCAAGTACCAATTA
This sequence comes from Betaproteobacteria bacterium, assembly GCA_947474275.1. Lineage (GTDB taxonomy): Bacteria > Pseudomonadota > Gammaproteobacteria > Burkholderiales > SG8-41 > PALSA-1004. Next base: position 8,671 of record CANJHY010000102.1, on the reverse strand, counting down.
AAAAAACAGCTCGGCAAGGGCGCTTCGAGCACGGTACGCCTCTCCGTGTACCAGCAAAGCATTCCCGACAGCGAAAAATTCGGCCATCTGCGCGAGATGCCCATGCTGCAACCGTTCAGCGATCCGGACATCCGGGAACTCGTCCACACCGGGCGCTGGCAACGCCTGCCGGCCCACCAGGCCATCCTGCGCGAGGACGAAAACGGCGAAAGCCTCTTCCTGCTGACGCGCGGCGAAGTCAAGGTCACCAAGCAGGGACGCCTGCTCAACGTGCTGCGTACCGGAGAATGTTTCGGCGAAATGAGCTATATCAAAGGCAGCGGCACGCCGCGTCAGGCCACCGTCGAATCGATGACCGAAGTCGTAGTCGCTGAGTTCGCGCGAGATGCGATCGAAAAAAGCGTCAACGCAGCATGCCGTTTAAACATAGTGCTCGCTCTGCTCAACACGCTGGTCGACCGCCTTGCGATGGCGGATGCGCGGATTTCGCGCATCATCAATTGACCTGAATTCGGCAGATGAACCGATAGTTGGAAAAACCTTTTCGCCGCAAAGGCGCGAAGGCGCAAAGGTTCCACCAACACAATTCTATGCTTCGCGTTTCCTTGGCGCCTTTGCGCCTTTGCGGTCCGAACTGCTTCTTTATAGGAACACGCACTCCAACCCTAAGTCGGCGTGCGCGACGTCAACGGCGGCGCCAGGAATTCGAAGTCACAGCCGCGGTCGGCCTGCTGCACGGTATCCAGGAACAACTTGCGGTAACCGCGCTCGTCGCCGGGACGGGCTTTGGCCGGTTTCCACTTCTTGCGCCGCGCTTCAAGCTCTTCGTCGGACACCAGCAATTCGAGCTTGCGCTTGGCAACATCAAGCCGGATGCGGTCGCCATTTTTTACCAGCGCGAGCGGTCCGCCCACGGCCGACTCCGGCGTGATGTGCAGAACGATGGAACCGAACGCCGTGCCACTCATGCGCGCATCCGAAATGCGCACCATGTCTTTGACGCCTTTTTGCGCGAGTTTTTTCGGGATCGGAATATAGCCCGCTTCCGGCATGCCCGGCGCGCCCTTCGGCCCCGCGTTGCGCAACACCAGGACGTCGTCCGCCGTCACGTCCAGGTCGGGCGAATCGATGCGCGCCGCGAGATCTTCCAGCGTGTCGAACACCACCGCGCGGCCTTCATGCTGCATCAGTTTCGCGGTCGCCGCCGATTGCTTGACGATAGCGCCGCCCGGCGCGAGATTGCCGCGCAATACTGCCATGCCGCCTTCCTTGAAAATCGGGTTCTTGAACGGCCGCACGACTTCCTGCTTCTGCGTGGCGGGCGCGGCGTCGATTTCCTCTCCGAGCGTACGCCCGGTAATCGTCAGCGCATCGAGATTCAGCAGCGGCTTGATTTCGCGCAATATCGTCGTCAGCCCGCCGACCCGGTAGAGGTCTTCCATATAGTATTGGCCGGTCGGTTTGAGATCAACGAGCACCGGCGTGTCGCGCCCGATACGGTCGAACGCTTCGAGATCGAGTTCAATGCCAAGCCGTCCCGCCATCGCCGCCAGATGCACGATGGCATTGGTCGAACCGCTGATCGCGAGCAGCACGCGCAGCCCGTTCTCGAATGCTTGCGGCGTCATGATCTTGGCAGGCGTGAGCCCTTCTTTCGCAATCGCCACCGCGCGCGCGCCCGTCGCTTCGGCGTTGCGTATGCGATCGGCCATCACCGCGGGAATTGCAGCGCCTCCAGGCAACATCATGCCCATCGCTTCAGTGCACAGCGCCATCGTGCTCGCGGTTCCCATCACCATGCACGTGCCGGCGGTCGGCGCGAGCTTCTCGTTGACCTCGTTGATTTCCTGCTGGTCGATCTCGCCCGCGCGAAAACGACCCCAGAAGCGCCGGCAGTCGGTGCACGCGCCGAGCCGTTCGCCGCGATGATTGCCCGTCAGCATGGGTCCGGTCACCAGCATGATCGAAGGAATATTGGCGCTGGCAGCCCCCATCAACAACGCCGGCACCGTCTTGTCGCAGCCGCCAATGAGGACCGTGGCGTCGACCGGCTGCGCGCGCGTCATTTCCTCGGTGTCCATCGCCATCAGGTTGCGCAAATACATGCTGGTCGGATAGGCGAACGATTCGTGCAGCGTGATGACCGGAAACTCGACCGGCAGCCCGCCGGCGAGCATGACGCCGCGCTTAACCGCTTCGATCAAATCCGGCACCGTGCGATGGCAGGCGTTGAATCCGCTGAAGGTGTTGGTGATGCCTATGATGGGGCGGTCGAGTGCATCGTTCGTATAGCCCATCGCCTTAATGAAAGCGGTGCGCAAAAACAGCGAAAAATCCTCGTCGCCGTACGCCGTGAGCCCGCGCCGCATGCCCTTTTTCTTGCTCGCCATAAGTGTCAGTCAGGTGTGATGAAGTCCCCGCACAATAGCGAAAGCGGCAAATTGACGCAAGGTTGAGCGAACGCCTACAATCGAAGCCCTTCCCCACCCGCGATTGTTTATCCCATGGCTGACAAGAAAACTCTCGGCAAACTGCCGCGCGACGCGATACGGCTGCTCGAACTGCCGCGCCTGCCCGCGAACATCATCGACGGCTTCAAGGCGCTCGTCGATCTCACCGGCACGATTTCGGATGCGTTCGACGAACTCGGCATCGTCGGCGTCGTGCCGGCTTACCAACTGCCGCCGGTCATCTCCGGCAAGCGCATCGTCGGTCCGGCGGTCACCGTGCGCAACGTCGCGCACTCGGCGCAGATCCACAAGGCGGCGCTCGACAAGGCCAGCGGTCAGTGTGAAACCGAAGCGCACAACCTCGCCACACCCGGCGACGTGCTCGTCATTCAGGGCATCATGGGCTGCTCCAACATGGGCGGACAATCGGCGACGCTCGCGCGGCGCGAAGGCTTCGCCGGCGCGATTGTCGACGCCACGTTGCGCGACCCCGATCAGTACCGCGACATGGGCTGGCCCGTGTGGTGCCGCGGGTTTACGCCCATCACCGGCAAATGGCGCTCGCAAACGGTGGAAGTGAACGGTGCGGTGGAGATCCTCGGCATCACCGTACGGCCCGGCGATCTCGTCTGTGCCGACGAGGCCGGCGTCGCATTCGTGCCGTATGCAAAGGCCGAGGCTGTGCTTGAAGCCTCGCGCAAGATCGACGGCGGCGATACCAAACGCAAGGCCGATATCGACAGCGGCGTGCCGCTAGCTGAAATCCTGCAAAGGAAATACAAATGACACCGACCAATCTCATCGTCATTCTCTCCGACGAGCACAACAAGCGCGTCACGGGCTGCTACGGGCACCCGATGATCAAAACGCCGAACCTCGACAAGCTGGCGGCACGCGGCACGCGTTTTACCTCCGCGTATACGAACTGCCCGATCTGCGTGCCGGCGCGCGCGTCCTTCGCCACCGGCCAGTACGTGCACAAACACCGCTGCTGGGACAACGCGATTGCGTACGACGGCGAGCCGCCGACGTGGGGACACCGGCTCATGGCGCAGGGCCATCGCGTCACGTCCATCGGCAAACTGCATTACCAGGACTCCGAGCCGAAGCGCAACGGCTTCGACGAGGAAATCCTGCCCATGCATATCGTCAACGGCGTCGGCGATCTGCTGGGCCTCATACGCGACGAACTGCCGGTGCGCCAGGGCTCGAAAAAACTGGGACCTGAAGCCGGGCCGGGCGAATCCGAATACACCAAGTACGACCGCGACATCGCCGCGCATACGCAGCGGTGGCTTGAAAAGGAGGCGCCCAAGTACCGCGCCAAGCCGTGGGTGCTGTACGTCGGTTTCGTGTCGCCACACTTTCCACTCATCGCGCCCCAGCAGTTCTTCGACATGTATCCGGAAAAAGACGTGCCGTGGCCGCTCATGTACGAGCAGGCCGAGCGCCCGCGCCATCCGTTCACTGATGCCATGCGCAAATGCCAGTGCTTCGACGAGCCGTTCGATGCGCCCATGGTGAGGCGCGCCATCGCGGCCTACTTCGGACTGACTTCGTTCCTAGATGACAACGTCGGCAAGATTCTTTCTACGCTGGAAACGACCGGACTCGCCGCCAACACCCGCGTGCTCTACTCGTCGGACCACGGCGACAATCTAGGAACGCGCGGCATGTGGGGCAAGTCAACCATGTACGAAGAGTCGGCGGGTATACCGATGATCCTCGCGGGCCCGGACGTTCCGCAAGACAATGTGTGCGATGTGCCGGTCATGCTGGCGGACGCCTTTCAGACGCTGGTTGAAGGCGCCGGCGCCAAGCTGGACGCGAGCGATGCGAATCTCCCTGGCCACTCGCTGATCGACATCGCGCGCGGCCATGTGCCGAAGCGCACGATATTGTCCGAGTACCATGCCGCCGGCGCGATAACCGGCACCTCCATGATCCGTCACGGTAAATACAAATACATTTACTACGCCGGCATGCCGCCGATGTTGTTCGATCTGGCCGCCGATCCGAATGAACGCAATGATCTGGGACGCGACCCCGGTTCCGACGCAATCATCAGGGAATGCGAAGCAGCGCTGCGCAAAGTGGTCGATCCCGACGCGGCCGACAAACATGCCAAGGCCGACCAGACCGCGAAAATCGACGAAGTCGGCGGCAAGGACGCGATATTGAAGCGCGGCACTTTCCGCTATTCGCCGCCACCGGGCTCGAAGGCTGCGTATTACTAGAAACGGACTCAAAAACAATTTGAAACCGCCGATGAATTCTTTTTAATACCCCCTTGAGGTGTACGCGGATGAACGCAGATGAGCTCAAGGGACTTGACCCTGATTCGGGGAACGGTCTGGAATTGTATCGGCGTCAATCGGCGTACCCCTCAAGGGGGTATTGAAAATAATTTATCGGCGGTTGCTTGTTGGTGTCGTATTTTTGAGATGAGTTCCAAATAAAAAGAGGCAGCAAGCGTGCTCCCCGCCAGAATTTCCATCGTCACCTACAACATCTGGCTGACGCAGCGCTGGGCAGTGCGCGCGCCGGCACTGCGCGGATTTCTGGAATCCTTTAGCCCCGACATTCTGTGCCTGCAGGAACTGCAGGCGCAGTCGCGCGATTTCATCGACCAGACGCTGCCGGACCACAAGCGCATCGATGATCTGTACCCAGGCTGGACCACCGAAAGCAATATTTACTGGCGCGATACGCGGTTCACGCGCATCGAGCACGGTACCGAAGACGTCGGCATTCCCGATGGCGTGCGCCGCCTCTTCTGGGTGCGTTTGAAAATGCGCGACCTCAACCGCAGCATGCTGGTCGCGACCGCCCACCTGACCTCCCAGCGCAACAAACACGAGTGCGAAACCGGCCAGTCGCCGCGCGTCGAGCAGATACGCCGCATCATCGGCACCCTGCAGAAGTTGAACCATGCGGGCGAGCCTTTGTTTTTCATGGGCGACATGAACGACCCGGTACATCCGCCGCGCATGCTGCACGAAGCCGGCTACAAAAGCTGCTTCGCGACGCTCGGCATCCAGGCACCGCCGACTTATCACTGCTACCCGACTACGAACGTGCAACCAGGAGACCGCGTCGTCAATCAATGCATAGACTGGCTGGTGTCCAACTCGGAAGCGCGCGCGATCTCGGCGGCGGTGCCGCATTTTTATCTGCAGGACTCCGCACCCTCTGACCATTGGCCGGTGCAGGCCGTCTATGAGATCGCTGACAAGTCGTAATCTTCTGCTGAAAAGGGGGCTCCGCACGATGGAAACACTGCGCGCCTTGTGCTGCTTGTCCGGCATGGTATTGCTGCAATCCGCAATTGCCGCCGACAATTATCCCAACCGCCCGATCCGCTTCCTCGTGCCGGGCGCCACCGGCAGCTCGCAGGATTTGCTGTCTCGCATCGTCGCCAACAAGCTGTCGCAGCAACTTAACCAGCAGGTGGTGGTCGACGTGCGCGCAGGAGCGTCCGGAGTGATCGGCATCGAGCTTGGCAAAGCGGCGGCGCCCGACGGTTACACCATCATCGCCGCCACGTCGACATTATTCGCCGGGTTGCCTGCACTGAAGACCAAGCTCAGCTACGACCCCGACCGCGATTTCGCGCCGCTCACGCGCATGGCCACGGTCGCCAACGTCATGACGGTCAATGCGGGGCTGGGTGTGGAAAGCGTTGCGGACCTCGTCAAGCTCGCTAAAGCGAAACCGGGACAATTGAATTATGGTTCCGCCGGCAACGGCTCGCCCGCGCACCTCGCCGGCGCGATGTTCGACGTGCTCGCCGACGTTAAAACCAGCCACGTGCCCTACAAAGGCGCCGCGCAGGCGTTGACCGATGTGATCGGCGGCCAGTTGCAATACCTGATTACGTCGCCGCTGGTCGCCATGCCGCATGCCAAAGGCGGGCGCATCAAAGTCCTCGCAACCACCGGTGCCAAACGCGATCCGCTGATTCCGGACTTGCCGACGGTCGCGGATACGGTTCCCGGCTACCAGATCACCCAATGGTGGGGCGTCGCGGTGCCGGCAAAAACCCCGTCGGCGATAATCGCGAAGCTGCACGCGGAAATTATCAAGGCTTTGCAAGCACCTGAAGTGCGCGACCTGGTCGCGAAACAAGGCGCCACTGTGCAGCCAGAGTCCCCTGCCGAATTTGCGGCGTTCATGCTGGCCGAGCGTGTGCGCATTTCGAACCTCGGCAAGCAGGCCAATATCCGTCTCGACGATTAGTAGCGACATTTAAGACCATGCGGAACCGCCGATAGACGCAGATGAACGCCGATGCAATAAATAACGAGCGACAAGCGATTTATTGAGAGTAAAACTACGCATTACGCATTCCTTATTGACGGTTCATTTGTTTTTAACTTATCGGCGTCAATCGGCGTTTATCGGCGGTTGCATATTATTTTTTAATTTTTGAGATGAATTACAGAGAGATACTATGACGACTCCTGCCAATCTGATCTTTATCCAGTCTGACAATCACAACCGGCAAATCACCGGCTGTTACGGCCACGCTATCGTCAAGACGCCGACGCTCGACAAGCTCGCAGAGCGCGGTGTGCGCTTCGCCAACAGCTACAGTACCAGCGCGTTGTGCTGCCCCGCGCGCGCGGCAATGGCGACCGGCCGCTACGCACACGAGACCGGTTATTGGGACAACGCCATCGCCTACGACGCGCGCTTCCCGAGCTGGATGCTGCGCCTGCGCGAGCAGGGCCACACTGTCGTCGGCATCGGCAAGCTGCACTACAAGGACAGCGTGCCCGCGAACGGTTTCAGCGAAGAAATTATCCCGATGCACCTGCATGAAGGCCAGGGTGCGATCAAGAACCTGCTACGCGGCTACGACGCAGAGCCGCCGCTGACCGACGACAGCAAGTGGAAGCTCTACACGCTGCGCTCCCGCGCCGGCGAAACGCACTACCAGGAATACGATCGCCAGATCACCGCCAAATCGATCGACTGGCTGCGTGCGAATTCCAAACCGCACGCCAAGCCGTGGGCGCTAAAGATCGGCTATATCAGCCCGCACCCGCCTTTCACCGTACCGCAGCGGCTGCTCGATCTCTATCCCGAAAAAGATATGCCGCTGCCGGTGCGCTACCGGCCCGGCGACCGGCCCGAACATCCGTCGGCGCGTCATTTGCGCGAGATCGACGGCTATCATGAAATGATCGACGAACCAATGTTGCGGCGTGTCGCCGCCGCCTACTTCGGCCTCATCACGCACATGGACGAGCAGGTCGGCGCCGTGATGAAGGTCGTCGAGGAACTCGGCATGCTCGCGAATACGCGCATCGTATACACCAGCGATCACGGCGAACTCTTCGGCTGGCAGGGCCTGTTCGGCAAGAAGAGCCTGTGGGAAGGTTCTGTCGGAGTACCGCTGCTGATGACCGGCCCCGGCGTCCCGGCGGGACGTATCGTCAAGCAACTCGCGTCCCACGTCGACCTGTTCCCGACCGCGGTCGCGAACGCCGGCGCGCAACTGGCTACTGCCGACCGCGACTTGCCGGGCATCTCTCTATTCCCCGCGGTCGATGGCAAGGAGTCAACACGGCCGGTATTCGCCGAATATCATGCGCAAGCATCGAAAGCGGGACAGTTCATGCTGCGCGACGGCGATCTCAAGCTCGTTTATCACGTCGGCATGCCGCCGCAGTTGTTCGACCTCACCGCTGACCCCGACGAAGCACATGATCTGGTCGAAGAAAAGCGCGACTCTGGCAAAGCGCAGGCCCTGGAAACCAGGCTCCGCACGATCTGCGATCCCGAAGCAGTCGATGCCCGCGCAAAGGCCGATCAACGCAAGATGGCTGAATACTGGGGCGGTGCGGACAAACTGCTCAACGCCGAACAAATCATTTTCACCCCGCCGCCCGGTGTTTCGAGCGCGGAGGCGTGGGCGATTCCCAAGTAGAAACGAAAATTCGTCCTACCCGGCTGTGGAAACTGCCGGCTAACGTTTGCTTTTCGCCGGGCGTTCCTGCCGGCTAACGCTTAATTCCAGACAAATCTTCGTAGAGCAGCCCCATGGACGCGTTGTCGAGTTCTGCGCGGCCGGTCGCGCATAGCGCGGCCAGCATCTGGGCCCCGAGTGCCGTAACCGGCATATAAGACCCACAGGCGACGCCGGCGCCCAGCGCCAGCTTGATGTCTTTCAGCATCAGGTTGGAGCGAAAACCCGGCGCCAGCGTGCCGTCGAG
>CANJHY010000101.1:0-17328 GCA_947474275.1 Betaproteobacteria bacterium | reverse complement strand
TGCGCATAGCGGGTGATGACTGTGCCTTCGAGCGGCGCGCCGGCCGGCCAGTGCTGCTCGACCGCGAGCGCCATCGATGCGGCGGCTTTGCCCGCGCCGACGACCAGCGTGCGGCCTTTGGGCGGCGCCGGCAGATGCTGCGGCACGATATGCAGCGGGTCGGCCGCGGCGACTGCGGCTTTGAAACTCCCGAGCAATAGCTCTCGCGGTGCCAATTTAATTCCTTAGAAACTTGTAACCGCCGATGAACGCCGATGAACGCTGATGTAACCCGGATGACAAGACCAGTTTCCAATAATCATGAACTCGATCGTCTTTGTTGTTATCTGCGTTCATCGGCGTCTATCGGCGGTTCCGTTTTAGCGGGTTTTCTAGTTAAGCAAATTCTTCAAATACTGGCCGGTGTGGCTCGCCGTGTTCTTGACAATCGCTTCCGGCGCGCCTTCGGCGATGATGCGTCCGCCGCCGTCGCCGCCTTCGGGCCCGAGATCGATGATCCAGTCGGCGGTCTTGATGACGTCGAGATTGTGTTCAATGACGACCACCGTGTTGCCGTGGTCGCGCAGGCGGTGCAGCACTCGCAGCAGCAGGTCGATGTCGTGGAAGTGCAGGCCGGTGGTCGGCTCGTCGAGTATGTACAGGGTGCGTCCGGTGTCGCGCTTGGAGAGTTCGAGCGCCAGTTTGACGCGCTGCGCTTCGCCGCCCGACAACGTGGTCGCGCTCTGGCCGAGCGTGATGTAACCGAGACCGACGTCGAGCAGCGTATGCAGTTTGCGTGCGACAACCGGCACCGCGCCGAAAAATTCCGCCGCCTGCTCGACCGTCATCGCCAGCACCTGCGTGATGCTTTTACCTTTGTACTGAACTTCGAGCGTCTCGCGGTTGTAGCGCTGGCCGCGGCACACATCGCAGGGCACGTAGATATCGGGCAGGAAGTGCATCTCGACTTTGAGCACGCCGTCGCCCTGGCAGGATTCGCAGCGCCCGCCTTTGACGTTGAACGAAAAACGTCCCGGGCCGTAGCCGCGCTCGCGCGCCATCGGCACGCCGGCAAACAGCTCGCGGATCGGCGTGAAAAGGCCGGTGTAGGTGGCGGGATTGGAACGCGGTGTGCGGCCGATCGGGCTTTGATCGACGTTGACGACCTTGTCGAAATGTTCGAGCCCATTGATGGCGGTGTGCGCGGCCGGTTCGGCGGTGCTGCCATAGAGATGGCGCGCCGCCGCGCTGTAGAGGGTGTCGTTGATCAGCGTGGATTTTCCCGAGCCCGAAACGCCGGTGACGCAGACGAAGAGACCGACCGGCACGTTGACGGAAATGTCTTTCAGATTATTGCCGCTCGCGCCTTCGATGTTCAACAAGCGATTCATATCGGGTTTGTGGCGCAGTCCCGGCACTTCGATGCGGCGGCGCCCCGTCAAATATTGACCGGTCAGCGATTCGGCATTGTTGCGAATGTCATCGGGTGTGCCTTGCGCGATGATGCGTCCGCCGTGCTCGCCGGCGCCGAGGCCGATGTCGACGATGTGGTCGGCGTGCTCGATGGCATCCTGATCGTGCTCGACGACGATCACGGTGTTGCCGATGTCGCGCAGGCGCTTCAGCGTGTCGAGCAACCGCGCGTTATCGCGTTGGTGCAGGCCGATCGACGGTTCGTCGAGCACGTACATCACGCCGGTGAGTCCCGACCCGATCTGGCTTGCCAGCCGGATGCGCTGTGCTTCGCCGCCGGACAGCGTGTCGGCGGAACGGTCAAGCGACAGGTAGTCGAGCCCGACGTCGTTCAGGAACGTGATGCGGTTGATGATTTCCTTGATGATGCGGTCGGCGATCGCCAGCTTGTTGCCTGGCAGCTTGACCGCCGCAAAAAATGTCGCGGCCTGCTTGAGCGGGAACGCGCTGATTTCGTAAATCGCCTTGCCGGCGACCTGCACGTTGCGCGCCTCGCGGCGCAGGCGCGTGCCTTCGCATTCGGGGCAAGTCTGGCCGTTCAGATACTTGGCGAGCTCCTCGCGCACCACCAGTGAATCGGTTTCGCGATAACGCCGCTCAAGGTTCGGAATGATGCCTTCGAACGTGTGTTCGCGTAGCGACTTGCTGCCGCGTTCGCCGACGTAGATGAATTTGATTTTCTCGCTGCCCGAGCCTTGCAGCACCGCCTGCTGAATTGCCGCAGACAGCTTTTCGAACGGCGTTTCGAGATCGAAGCGGTAGTGCGTGGCAAGGCATTGCAGCATCTGGAAATAAAACTGGTTGCGCTTGTCCCAGCCGCGTATCGCGCCCGCGCCGAGCGACAGGTGCGGATAGGCAACGACGCGCTTGGGGTCGAAGAAGCTGATGTGGCCGAGGCCGTCGCAGCGCGGACAGGCGCCCATCGGGTTGTTGAACGAAAACAACCGTGGTTCGAGTTCGGGCAGCGAATAAGTGCAGATCGGGCAGGCGAACTTGGCGGAGAACAAATGTTCTTTGCCGCCGTCCATTTCGACCGCGAGCGCGCGGCCTTCGGAATGGCGCAGCGCGGTCTCGAACGATTCGGCGAGACGTTGTTTCAGTTCGGGACGCACCTTGAGGCGGTCGACCACCACTTCGACGGTGTGCTTGATGTTCTTTTTCAGTTTCGGCAGGTCGTCGATTTCATGCACCTTGCCGTCGATGCGCACGCGCACGAAGCCCTGCGCGCGCAATTCATCGAAGAGATCGACTTGCTCGCCCTTGCGGCCGACGATGAGCGGCGACAGGATCATCAGCTTGGTGTCTTCGGGCAGCAGCAGCACGTGGTCGACCATCTGCGCAACGCTTTGCGCTTCGAGCACGATGTTGTGATCGGGGCAGTGCGGGTCGCCGACGCGCGCGAAGAGAAGACGCAGGTAATCGTGGATTTCGGTCACGGTGCCGACGGTCGAGCGCGGGTTGTGACTGGTGGCCTTCTGCTCGATCGAAATCGCCGGCGACAGGCCTTCGATGAGGTCGACGTCGGGTTTTTCCATCAACTGCAGGAACTGGCGCGCGTAAGTCGACAGCGATTCGACGTAACGGCGCTGGCCTTCGGCGTATAGCGTGTCGAACGCGAGCGAAGATTTGCCCGAGCCCGACAGGCCGGTGATGACGATCAACCGGTTGCGCGGCAGATCGAGGCTGATGTTCTTCAGGTTGTGCGTGCGCGCGCCGCGAACGCGTATCAGGTCGGCGTTTTTGGCGGACGCGTCGGGTCCCGCGGGTTGCAGGCGGACGACGGTGGGTCGAGGTGTAGACAAGTGGCCTGGCCGCTCAAGTAAACCTGCTAATATACCGCACTTTCGCAACGCTCCCCAAGCCGTATTTGATGAAGTTTCCCGGTAACCGCATGACCGTCGCCGAATTGCGCGCGAGCATCAGTCTCGCCGGCATTTTCGGCCTGCGCATGCTGGGCATGTTCGTCATCCTGCCGGTGTTCGCGATCTATGCCGAGCACATTCCGGGCGGCAACAACCTGACGCTGGTCGGCATCGCGCTCGGCGTTTACGGGCTGACGCAATCGGTGCTGCAAATCCCATTCGGCTGGCTGTCGGACCGTTACGGCCGCAAGCCGGTCATCTATTTCGGTTTGGCAATTTTTGCGGCCGGAAGTTTTGTCGCCGCGGCGGCGGACAATATTTATATCGTGATTCTGGGCCGCGTGCTGCAGGGGGCGGGCGCCATTTCCGCCGCGGTGATGGCGATGGCGGCCGACCTCACGCGCGAAGATCAGCGCACCAAGGCGATGGCGATGATAGGTATGACCATCGGCCTCACCTTTGCCGTGTCCCTGGTGGCGAGTCCGTGGCTCAACCAGGTCATCGGCGTGCCGGGGATATTCGCCATGACGGGCGTGCTGTCATTGCTCGCGATGATCGTGGTTTACCTGATTCCAGACGCCCACTCGACGCAGGCGCAGGAAGCGGCTTTGGTTGCGCCAAGTTTTGCCAAGGTGTTGCGGGAGCCGCAGCTGGCAAGGCTTAACGTGGGGATATTTGTGTTGCAGGCCGTGCTGATGGCGCTGTTCGTGGTGGTGCCGCTGGCGCTGCGCGATATCGGGCTCGCGGTCGATCATCATTGGCAGGTCTATCTGCCGGTCATGCTGGGCTCATTCGTGCTGATGGTGCCCGGCATCCTGATGGCGGAAAAGTACGGCCGCGTCAAAGCGGTGTTTATCGCTTCGATTGCGATGATACTGGGCGGACAACTGGCCATGCCGTGGCTGCTGGCCGGCGTCGTTCCCATTGCGTTCTTCCTGCTCATTTTCTTCACTGCATTCAACGTGCTTGAAGCGATGCTGCCGTCGCTGATTTCCAAGCTGGCGCCGCCCGGCGCCAAGGGCATGGCGATCGGCATATTCAGCAGCGTCCAGTTTCTGGGCACGTTTGTCGGGGCGGCGGGCGGGGGCTTTCTCTACCAGCATTACGGCGCGCGCGGCGTGTTCGTGTTTGACGCCGTCTTGCTTGCCGCGTGGCTCGCGCTGGCGGCTGGCATGCAGGCGCCGCGCTCGGTGCGCACCCGGACGTACGCGATCCCGGCCTTGGACAGCACGCAGGCGAACTCGCTGCTGGTGCGGCTGCAGGCGCAACCCGGCGTGCTGGAAGTGATATTGGCGGCCGGCGGGCGCACCGCCCGCCTCAAAGTTGACGCGACAGGCTACGACGAACGGGTCGTGTTACGATTGATCGAAGATATAATCTAGCAGAACTAATTGGAGGCCCGATATGGCATCTGTGAACAAGGTAATCCTGGTAGGTAATCTCGGCAAAGACCCTGAGTCACGCTTTTTGCCCGACGGCGGCGCGGTGTGCAATTTCAGCATCGCCACCACCGACAAGTGGAAAGACAAGAGCGGCGAGCAGCAGGAGCGCACCGAATGGCACCGCGTTTCGACGTTCGCCAAGCTGGCGGAAATCTGCGGCGAATACCTGAAAAAAGGCTCGCAGGTCTACGTCGAGGGCCGGCTGCAGACGCGCAAATGGCAGGACAAGGAAGGCAAAGACCGCTACACCACCGAAATCGTCGCCGACCGCATGCAGATGCTGGGTTCGCGCGCCGGCGGTTCCGACTCGATGTCGCGCGGCGAACCGAAAGAGGCCACATCTTCTGGCGGCGGTGGCGGCAAACCTGCGGCGGCCGCGAAAAAAGGCGGCGGCGCATCGTTTGACGATATGGACGACGACATTCCATTCTAAAAGCGGACGACGACATTTCGTTCTAAGAATTCATAACGCGTGAGCGACATCGTTGACGCCTGCAAGGCGCAGGCGCGGGGACGTGGCAAACGCCTAGTTTTTCCCGAAGGTCACGATGAGCGCATCGTTGCCGCCGCGCGTCGTTTGTTGGATGAGCAAATTGCGCTGCCGATACTCCTCGGCGCGCCCGCTGAAATCGAAGCCGCCGCCGCGCGCGCCCACGTTTCCCTCGATGGCATAGTCACGGTCGATCCCCAGAGCAGCGAACGGCTGGACGCTTACGCCAGTCTTTATGCGGTCAGCCGGCCGGATGGCGCGAAGATAGCTGCGCGGCTGGTGCGCAAACCGTTGTTTCACGCCGGCATGATGGTCAAGGCGCAGGACGCGGACGCGATGATCGCGGGTGTTGCGAATGCCACCGGACGCGTGATCGAAGCGGGATTGATGACCGTAGGGCTCGCGGAGGGCATGCGCATGCCGTCGAGTTTTTTCCTGATGATCGTGCCCGGCCGCGACGGCGCGGCGGCGCGCAACTTCATTTACGCTGACTGCGCGGTCAACGTCGAACCGGATGCAGAAACGCTTGCCGATATCGCGCTTGCTTCCGCTGCAACCTGCCGCGCGCTGCTGCACGAAGAGCCGCGGGTCGCGCTGCTGTCGTTTTCCACCAAGGGCAGCGCGCAACATGCACGCATCGACAAGGTGACGCGCGCGCTTGCTCTCGCGAAAGCGCGTGCGCCGGAACTACTCATCGATGGTGAGTTACAGGCGGACACCGCATTGTCACCGCAAGCGGCGGCGAAAAAGATGAAGGAAGTCGGCGCCGTCGCCGGCCAGGCGAACGTGCTGGTGTTTCCCGATCTCGATGCCGGCAATATCGGTTACAAACTCACCCAGTACATGGCCAGCGCGCGCGCCGTGGGCCCGGTGCTGCAGGGTTTCGCGCGGCCGCTCTCCGACCTGTCGCGCGGGGCGAGTGTGGAAGATATCGTCGCCACCGCTGCTATCGTGCTGGCCGGCGCTTAACGCATTAACGCTTTTCGATCGGCACGTAAGTGCGCGGCTCCGGGCCGTTGTATAGCGTGAGCGGGCGCAACAGGATATTGTTCTCAATCTGCTCGATGACCTGGATCGTCCAGCCCGGCACGCGGCCGACGGCGAAGATCGGCACGAACAGGTCCTCGGCGATGCCGTTCAGAAAGTAGACGACGCCCGCATAGAAATCCACGTTCACGTTGACGCCGTGGCGCGCATAAGGGCTCATTGCCGCCACGACCGCTTCCAGAATTCCATACCATTGCGGCTGGCCCATTTCGCGCGAAAGTTTTTCCACGCCGGCACGCATGTGGCGCGCACGCGGATCTTCGGCGCGATAAACGCGATGGCCGAAGCCCATCACCGGCTCCTTGTTTGCGCGCTTGGTTTTCACGTACTCTGCGGCTTTGGAGGCATCGCCTATCTCCTGCGCCATGCGCATTACGTTCTCCGCAGCACCGCCGTGCGCGGGGCCGGCGAGTGCTGCGATGGCGGACGTGATCGCGCCGTGCAGGTCGGCATCCGTGCCGGCCACTACGCGTGCGGCGAACGACGACGCGTTCGAGCCGTGTTCTGCGTGCAGGACCATGTCGAGGTCCATCAGGCGCGCGGCGTCCGCGCTCGGTTCCTTGCCCTTGAGCATGTAGAGAAAGTTTGCTGCATGACCGAGGCGCGGGTTGGGCGCAATCGGCTCACGACCGTTGCGAATATGCTCATGTGCGGCGACTATCATCGGTACCTGGACGGTGAGCCGGATGCCTTTGCGCAGCGTTGCTGCAGGCGATTTGTCCGCGGTCTCGGGATCAAATGTCGCGAGCGCGGAAACAGCGGTGCGCAACACGTCCATCGGGTGGGCGCCCTTGATGAGACGGATCACGTCGTAGATTTGCGGCGGCAGCACGCGCGCGGCCTTGAGTTCGGCGGTAAACGCGTCGAGTTCCGCGCGTTTGGGCAATTCGCCTTTCAAAAGGAGGTAGCAAGTCTCTTCGAAGGCTGAATGCTCGGCAAGCTCGTGGATCGAATAACCGCGATAGCGCAGCTCGCCGTTGCGCCCGTCGATGTAGCACACGCGCGAGCGGTCGAAGTACATGCCCTTCAGGCCGCGGTGTATTTCTATTTTTTCGGTGGTCTCTTCCATTACCTTGCTCCTTCTGAAACTCAATCTAAAAGCGCTAAACATCTTGAACCGCCAAGGACGCGAAGGACGCTAAGGACGCTAAGGGAAGCCAGGCCATAGGCAAGAACCATCATTCCCCATAACATCGTTGCCCTATATTGTTCTTTCTTATCTATTCCTTTAGCAGGCGGCCGGTGTGGCGCGCAATCACGATCTCCTCGTCGGTGGGAATGACCCATGCCGTGGTGCGAGCGCCCGTCATAGTAATACACGTTGCATGGCGGGCGTTGGCGGTCGGGTCGAGTTCGACGCCCAGCCACGCGCAATGTTTGCAGATCAATTCACGCACTGGCGCAGCGTGTTCGCCGATACCGCCGGTGAATATTAACGCATCGAGCCCGCCGAGGGCGGCGGCGAGCGAGCCGATTTCGCGAGCTGCGCGATAGGCGAAGAGTTCGACCGCCGTGCGTGCGCGCAGATCGGCGCTGGCGAGAAGCACGCGCATGTCTGAACTCACCCCGGAAACGCCGAGCAGGCCGGAACGCAAATACAGCAAGTCCTCCACCGCGTCGGCGCTCATGCCGCGCTCGCGCATCAGGTAAAACACGACGCCCGGGTCGAGGGAGCCTGCGCGGGTGCCCATCATCAGCCCGTCGAGCACGGAAAATCCCATGGTGGTCGCCATGCTCGTACGTGCCAGCAACGCGCACAGGCTGGCGCCCGCGCCTAGGTGGGCGACGATGACGCGGCCATCGGCCTGCTTGCCCAGATGGTCGGGCGACACATCCGCAATATATTGATACGACAGCCCATGAAAGCCGTAACGCTTGATTCCGCTCGCGGACAGTTCCTGCGGCAACGCGTACATCCGGGCGAGCGCGTGTTGCGTGCAGTGAAATGCGGTGTCGAAGCAGGCGACCTGCGGCAAACCCGGACGCAACCGGGCCAGCGCGCGGATCGCAGCGAGATTGTGCGGCTGATGCAGGCGCGCGAGCGGCACCAGCTTGTCGAGTTGCGCAAGTATGGCGTCATTCACGAGTACAGGTGCCGTGAACTGGTCGGCACCGTGCACCACGCGATGGCCGGCGGCGACGATGCGCAGGTTTTTGCATTGAGCATCGATCCAGGCGAAGAGCCGTTCCAGCGCTTGCTCATGCGTCAACGCTGGCGTGGCGTCGGCCAGCGGGTTTTCGGTGAATGGTTTGCCGGCGGCGTCGCTCGCCGCGAAGTGCGGCTCTGTGCCGAGTCCGTCGATCGAACCGCGCAGCTTGCGTTCAGGCGTCGCGCCGGCGGTATAAGCGGCGAATTTGATGCTGGAAGAACCCGCGTTGATGACAAGGGTTGCGTCCGTCACTTATGGACTTTCTTCACGTGCGTGCGTAACAGAACTGCGATCGCAGCGGAGGCCATGCGCGCCTGCGCCGGATCGGCGCGGCTGGTAAGCGCGATCGGCACGCGCGCGCCAAGCACGATGCCGGCCGCCTTGGCGCCGGCCAGGTACTGCAGCTGCTTGACCAGCATGTTGCCGGCTTCGAGATCGGGCACCATCAGGATGTCCGGCCGTCCCGCCACCTGCGAAGTGATGTGTTTGGCGCGCCGTGCGACATCCGAGATCGCGTTGTCGAACGCCAGTGGCCCGTCGAGCAGCGCGCCCGTGATCTGCCCGCGATCGGCCATCTTGCACAATGCGGCCGCATCGATGGTCGAGGGAATCTTGGACGTCACCGTTTCGAGCGCGGACAGGATCGCCACACGCGGGCGCGCGATGCCGAGCGCATGCGCGAGGTCAATGGCATTCTGCACGATGTCGCGCTTGGTCTCGAGGTCTGGATAGATGTTGATCGCGGCGTCCGTGATCAGGAGAGGGCGCGGGTAAGCCGGCACGTCGAGCAGGAAAACGTGGCTGATGCGCCGCGCGGTGCGCAGCCCGGTGGCTTCCGCGACGACCGCGCTCATGAGTTCATCGGTGTGCAAGCTGCCTTTTATCAGGCCTTCGACGTGCCCGGCGCGCGCGAGCGCCACCGCCGCTTCCGCTGCGGCGTGGCTGTGCTCGGTGGAGACGATTTCGTATCCGCTGATGTTCAACCCCGCCGCTTTGGCGACGCGGTGGATTTTTGCCGCGGGCCCGACCAATATCGGCTTGATGAGCCGGTGGCGCGCGGCATCAAGCGCGCCGCGCAGCGATTCGGTGTCGCAGGGATGGACTACGGCCATAGGCAGCGGTGGCAGGCGCCGGTTGCGCGCGAACAGTTTCTGGAAAGCTTTATGTTGCGCGTTCAAACGGAAGGTCCTGTTGGATGGCGGGCGGCAGCGGGCGGGGGGCGGGAGAGGTAGCTCCATCAGCGCTCCGTCTGCCGAAAGCATGAGTATAGCGGAGCGATTACCGTCTTCCTGCCGCCCCCGCCCATTGAGTTTTACCGTTTTCGGTCCCATCTCATCTCGCTGGGCGGAGCGCTTTCCGCTATAATCCAACCTTTTGAATTTGGGAGAAATTATGCCCATCTATGAGTATCGATGCACGGCGTGCGGGTTCCAAAAGGAATTCCTGCAGAAATTGAGCGATGCTCCGATGAAGGATTGCCCCGAGTGCGGGAAACCGGCTTTGAGCAAAATGGTGACTGCTGCCGGCTTTCAATTGAAGGGCAGCGGCTGGTACGCGACCGATTTCAAGCATGGCGCCAAGACGGCGGACAAGCCGGCAGCGAAAGCGGACGACACGCCGGCGGCAAAGTCGGACGACAAGTCCGCGGCAAAAGCCGACGCCAAACCCGCAGCTGATGCGCCGGCGAAAAAGGCCGATGCACCCGCCGCGGCGGCAAAGCCGGCCGCGACGCCGGTGGCGAACAGCTGATCACGCCGGTCCGCCGGCGCGCCTGCAACAGGTTTTCCGCCATATCGTTTGGTGTCGCGTACAACCGCGCGCGCCGTTTATCAAAGTGTCCATGCGAGGATGCAGTTGAAAAAGTATTTCATTACGGGGCTGCTGATCTGGGTTCCGCTCGGTATTACGCTATGGGTCCTGCACCTTCTGGTCAGCGCCATGGACCAGATTTTGGTGCTGTTGCCGGAGCAGTTCCAGACCGAGCAGTGGCTGGGCATGCATGTGCCGGGTATGGGTGTGGTGCTGACGTTCGCAGTCGTCATCGGCACCGGGCTGGTGGCGGCCAATATGCTCGGCCAGCGTCTGCTCCAGTTCTGGGAAAACATTCTCGGCCGCATCCCGGTTTTCAAATCGATCTATAACAGCGTCAAGCAGGTGTCCGACACTTTGTTCTCGTCGAGCGGGCATGCCTTCCGCAAGGCGCTGCTCGTGCAGTATCCGCGCGCCGGCTCGTGGACCATCGCGTTCCTGACCGGCCAGCCCGGCGGCGACGTCGTCAACCACCTGCAGGGCGAGTACTGGAGCGTTTACGTGCCGACCACGCCTAATCCGACTTCGGGTTTTTTTCTGATGATGCCGAAATCAGACGTGATCGTGCTCGACATGAGCGTCGACGAGGCGTTGAAGTACATCATCTCGATGGGGGTAGTCTCGCCCGACACCAACGGCCGCCGCAACGGCAAGGTGCTCGCGCGGCCCGAAGTTGTGCAGCAGCCCGAGGCTGCGCGGCAGCCCGAGGCTGCGCGGCAGCCCGAGGCTGCGCGGCAGCAAGCCGTCAATCAATAAGCGGCGCCGTCGTTCATGCGCGGCGCCCGTCCCACTCAATTTTTCTGAATCGGTTTCCATTATGCGTAGCGAATACTGCGGGCTGATCAGTCGCAAGCACCTCACTCAAACGATCACGGTGTACGGCTGGGTTCACCGCCGGCGCGACCACGGCGGCGTTATTTTCATCGACCTGCGCGACCGCGAAGGCCTGCTGCAGATCGTGTGCGATCCCGACAATCCGGCGACGCTGCAGACGGCGGAAAAGCTGCGCAACGAATTCGTCGTGCGCGTCACTGGCAAGGTCCGCGAGCGGCCGCCCGGCACCGTCAACGCCAACCTCATCAGCGGCGAAGTCGAAGTGCTGGCCGCCGAAATCGAAATATTGAATCCGTCGCTGACGCCGCCGTTCATGATGGACGACGACGGCCTGTCGGAGAACGTGCGGCTCGAGTACCGCTTTCTCGACCTGCGCCGGCTGCAGATGCAGAAGAACCTCAAGCTGCGCTACAAAGTTGCGATGGCGGTGCGCGTATTTCTCGACAAGCACGGGTTTATCGATATTGAAACGCCGATGCTCACGCGTTCGACGCCGGAAGGCGCGCGCGATTACCTGGTGCCGAGCCGCGTGCACGCCGGCAAGTTCTTCGCATTGCCGCAGTCGCCGCAGCTGTTCAAGCAATTGCTGATGATCTCGGGCTTCGACCGCTATTACCAGATCGTCAAATGCTTCCGCGACGAAGACCTGCGCGCTGACCGCCAGCCTGAATTCACCCAAATCGACGTCGAGACCTCGTTCATGACGCAGAACGAGATCATGGTCCTGATGGAAGAACTGATCCGCACCATGTTCAAGGACGTGCTCGGCGTCGATTTGCCGAGTCCTTTCCCGCGCATGGCGTACGACGACGCCATCCTTTTGTATGGTTCGGATAAGCCCGATCTGCGCGTGCCGCTGAAACTGACCGAGCTCACGGACGCGATGAAGAGTGTCGCGTTCAAGGTGTTCTCGGCGCCGGCCAATGCGGCGGGCGGGCGCGTGGCCGGCCTGCTGGTGCCGCAAGGCGGCGCGCTCACGCGCGGCGAAATCGATTCGTATACGGAATTCGTCGGCGTTTACGGCGCGAAAGGCCTCGCGTACATCAAGTTCAACGAAATCGCCAAGGGCCGCGACGGCATGCAGTCGCCGATCGTGAAAAACCTGGACGATGCCGCGTTGCAGACCATCGTCGAGCGCACCGGCGCCAAAGACGGCGACCTGGTGTTTTTCGGAGCGGGTACGGCGAAAGTGGTCAGCGACGCGTTGGGAGCGCTGCGCGTCAAGATCGGCCACGAAAAAGGCTACGCCAAAGCCGGCTGGCAACCACTGTGGGTGGTGGATTTCCCGATGTTCGAGTGGGACGAGGAGGGCAAGCGCTGGAACGCCATGCACCATCCGTTTACCTCGCCCGCCGACGGCCACGAAGAATTTCTCGATTCCGACCCCGGCCGCGCGCGCGCCAAGGCGCACGACATGGTGTTGAACGGCTGGGAACTCGGCGGCGGCTCGGTGCGTATCCATCGCCAGGATGTGCAGTCTAAAGTGTTCCGCGCGCTCAACATCAATGCCGAAGAAGCCGAAGCCAAATTCGGCTTCCTGCTGCAGGCTTTGCAGTACGGCGCGCCGCCGCACGGCGGCATTGCGTTCGGTCTCGATCGCCTGGTGACGATGATGGCAGGCGCCGAATCCATCCGCGACGTGATTGCGTTTCCGAAGACGCAGCGCGCACAGTGCCTGCTCACGCAGGCGCCCAACACGGTTGATGAGCAGCAGTTGCGCGAATTGCATATCAGGTTGCGCCAGCAAAATCCGTGAGGCGCGAAGCGTGAGGGGTGAGGGGTGGCGCCGCATCGCGGCGCTGTTTGCTTGCGCGGCAATTGCTTTTGCCGCCGTCGCATTCCTGTTTGCGGCCGGCGAGTCGGCCGCGCGCAACGAGGCATTTCATGAAAGCCCCGAGATTGCCTACGCTGCATTGCCGCGCGAGGCGCAACAAACCCTGCAGACCATCAAGCGCGGCGGACCGTTTGCCTTCGAGCGGGACGGCGTGATGTTCGGCAATTACGAGCGCCGCCTGCCGCAGCGCAGCCGCGGCTACTACCATGAATACACGGTGCCGACGCCGGGCGCGCGTACCCGTGGCGCGCGGCGCATCATAGCCGGCGCGGGCGCGGAGTATTATTACAGCGACGACCACTACGGCAGTTTCAAGCGCATACGCGAATGAAAGACATTCCCCGCTTTCTGCTCGACGCCGCGCATTCAGGTGTGTACGCGGCGCCAGCCTCGACCGACGTTCTGCGGCCGGGCGCGCGCGCGAGCGGGCTCGCGTGGTTCGATCTGGATCTCGCGGGTGTCGCCAGCAAGGCCGGATTGCTCGCGCGCTGTCAGGCGGTATTCAGCCTGCCGCCTTCATTCGGCCACAATTGGGATGCGCTCGCCGATTACCTCGAGGATCTGTCGTGGCGGCCGGCGCGCGGCTACGTGGTGGTGCTGACCAACGGCCAGGAAATCGCGCGCGATGCGCCCAGGGACCTGGCGGCGGCGCTTGAAATCTTCGCCGCGGCCACCACCTACTGGCTGGTGAAAGACAAATTGTTCATGGTGCTGGTCGACGCAGGGACGCGCGGCGGCCACGCGCTGAAGACTCTGCCCGCGTAATCGTGGCGCAATACAAGATCCCGGTTTCAGTGCTGGTGGTGATACACACGCCGGACCTGCAGGTGCTGCTGCTTGAGCGTGCGGACCGTCCCGGGTTCTGGCAATCGGTGACCGGCAGCCAGGACGAGGGCGAAACGTTGCCGCAAACTGCACAGCGCGAAGTCGGCGAAGAGACCGGCCTCGATGCGCAGCAATTCGCACTCGCCGATTGGCGCAAGCAGAACGAATATGAAATTTACCAGCACTGGCGCGGGCGTTATGCGCCCGGTGTCACGCACAACACCGAGCATGTGTTCAGCCTGCAGGTGCCCGCGATATTGCCGGTGACGCTGGCGGAGCGCGAACATCTGCAGCATCTGTGGCTGCCGTGGCGCGATGCCGCCGACAAAGTGTTTTCATGGAGCAACGCCGACGCCATACGGGAATTGCCGCGTCGTCTGTTGGACAGCGCACAATAACCCTGCATTGGCGGTGAACGAACGCAATAACCCTGCGTTGGCCGTGAACGAACGCAATAACCCTGCGTTGGAAGCGGGCATAAAGATCGATTGAATCTTGCACTGGATTTTTTGTCATACTATGGTAATGTTCTAAGCCTTTTACGCTTTACCGGAGACAATTGTCATGCCCAGTGCCGCAATTGCATTTGACCGCTTCAAGCCGCTGCAGGACGACGCCTGCGACAGCCGCATCGTTGCCGCCAAGGCAGCCCTCGGCAAGCGCGCGGTCATACTCGGCCATCATTACCAGCGCGCCGATGTCTACAAGCATGCCGACCTGACGGGCGACTCACTGCAGTTGTCGCGGCTGGCCGGGCAGACCGATGCCGACTGCATCGTGTTCTGTGGCGTGCATTTCATGGCGGAAGTCGCCGATATACTTTCCAAGCCCACGCAGGCCGCGATCCTGCCCGACATGGCTGCCGGCTGCTCGATGGCTGACATGGCCAATCTCGCCAAGGTCGAACGCGCGTGGCGCGAACTTGCCGAAGTGCTGGAGCCGGACGAAAAAATAACGCCCGTAACCTATATCAATTCCGCCGCCGACCTGAAAGCGTTCTGCGGCGAGCACGGCGGCATCGTGTGCACTTCGACCAACGCCAAGCCGGTGCTCGAATGGTCGTTCGCGCGGCGCGAGAAAGTGCTGTTTTTCCCGGATCAGCACTTGGGGCGCTGGAGCGGCTACATGAGCGGCATCCCGCCCGACGAGATGATGGTATGGGATTTCGACGAGCCGCTTGGCGGGCTCACGCCGCAGCAGATCCGCAAAGCCAAGGTACTGCTGTGGAAGGGGCATTGCTCGGTGCACCAGATGTTCCAGGTGCAGAACGTGCTGAATTTCCGCAGCCGATATCCCGAAGGCAGGGTGATCTCGCACCCCGAATGCAATTTCGAGGTGTGCAAGCTGTCGGACTACGTTGGCTCGACCGATTTCATCATCAAGACCGTCACCGAGTCCAAACCCAACACGCGCTGGCTGGTGGGCACGGAACTCAACCTGGTCAACCGCCTCGCGGAGCAGGTGAAGCCGCAGGGCAAGGTCGTCCAGTTCATGGCGCCGACCATCTGCGTGTGCTCGACCATGGCGCGCATCGATCCGCAGCACCTGGCGTGGACGCTGGAAAACCTGCTCGAAGGCAACATCGTCAACCAGATCAAGGTGCCGGAGCGCGAGGCCGGGTTCGCGCGCATCGCCTTGAAGCGCATGCTCGAAGTGGTGTAACGGCACCAAGGCAGGCAGCCGCGCATCCAGTGTGCGGAGCATCGAGGGACTGTCGGGCGCAATCGCGCAATTCTTACCAATCACCACCGCGCCCGCCCGCCATGACCGATACGCTGCATATCGCGACTTACAACATTCACAAAGGGCTGTCGTTCTTCAAGCGCCGGCTGGTCATCCACGAAGTGCGCCATCATCTGCGCCTGCTCAATGCCGATCTGCTGTTTTTGCAGGAGGTGCAGGGCGGTCACCAGCACCATGCGCAGCGTTTCGCGGATTGGCCCGTGCAGCCGCAGCACGAATTCATTGCTGAATCCCGGTGGACGGATTTCGCGTACGGGCGCAATGCGGTTTACGACGCCGGACATCATGGCAACGCCATCCTGAGCCGCTTCCCGATCGAGCGCTGGGACAACGAAGATATCTCCGAGCACCGTTTCGAGAGCCGCGGCTTGCCGCATTGCGAAATGCAGGTGCCGGGCTGGGGCGCCACATTGCATTGCGTGTGCGTCCACCTGGCCTTGACGGCCCGTCACCGCAACCGCCAGATGCGCGCAGTGCGCACGCGCATCGAGCGCCTGGTGCCGGAGGACGCCCCCTTGATAGTCGCGGGCGACTTTAACGACTGGGCGCGCCACGCCAATGAGGAGCTGGCGCGTCCGCTCGGCATGCGTGAAGCGTTCGAGCACACGTACGGGCGGCCTGCGCGCAGTTTCCCGGCGGCGCTGCCGGTGTTTCAACTCGACCGCATTTACGTGCGCGGCTTCAACGTCAAGCAGGCGCGCGTGCACCATGGCTATCCGTGGACGCGTATTTCGGACCATGCGGCATTGAGCGCGACTATCGTCAGGATATGAGCGTTTTCATTCCCGGCAACTGCATCGATCTGCTGCGCGCCGGCGTCGAGTATTTCCCGGCGCTGGAAGCCGCGTGCGACGGGGCGACGCGCGAGATTTATCTCGAGACCTATATTTTCGAGGACGATGCAACGGGACGGCGCATTGCCGCGGCGCTGTCGCGCGCGGCGCGGCGCGGCGTCACCGTGCACGTGATGATCGACGGCTTCGGCTCCAAGGACCTCGGCGATGAATTCCTGGACGCAATGCGGCAGGACGGGGTGCGCGTGCTCAAGTACCGCCCGCAGATTTCGCCCTGGACACTGCGCCGCGAGCGGTTGCGCCGGCTGCATCGCAAGATTGTGGTGATCGACGCCAGGGTGGCCTTCGTCGGCGGCATCAATATCATCGACGACATGCATACACCGCATCAGGTGCCGCCGCGTTTCGATTACGCGGTGCGCGTCGAAGGCCCGTTGCTCGCCGAGATCCATCCGCTGGTGGTGCGCCTGTGGAAACGCGTGATGTGGATGCAGTTTCGCCGGCGCGGGCAGACGAACCCGCTCGGGGTGCAGGCCATGCCGTGCGGCCCGCGCCGCGGTGCGCTGTTTGTGCGCGACAACCTGCAGCATCGCACGGATATCGAAAAAGCATATCTTGATGCGATCGGGCGCGCGACCACGGAGGTGGTGATCGCCAACGCCTATTTTTTTCCGGGCATGGGTTTTCGCCGCGCGCTGGCCGACGCATCGGCGCGCGGCGTGCGCGTCGTGCTGCTGTTGCAGGGACGGGTCGAGTACGTGCTGCTGCACTACGCGACACGCGCGCTTTACCGCTTTTTTCTCGACGCCGGTGTCGAGATTTACGAATACCACCGCAGCTTCCTGCACGCCAAGGTCGCGGTGATCGACGAGCGATGGGCGACCGTTGGTTCATCGAACATCGACCCGATGAGCCTGCTGCTGGCGCGCGAGGCCAATGTCATGATCGACGATGCCGGTTTTGCGCGAGAACTGCGGGCGAGTCTCACCGAAGCAATGGAACTGGGTGCGCAACGCGTGCAGGCCGCCAGCTGGCATCGCCAGTCG
>CANJHY010000100.1:0-17464 GCA_947474275.1 Betaproteobacteria bacterium | reverse complement strand
TGCCCGCACGCACAGCACCAGCGGCATCGTCGCCAGCAGGCATACGGGCGTGAAATCGCGATAACTGACTGCGTAACCATCCCCCGCATGCGGACCCGCGATCAGCGAAGCCACCATCAGCGTAAGCGAGCGGCCGTCGGCTGGCGCATCCGCGCCCAGGCGAAAACCGGTCGCGCCACTGTTGCCGGTGCGGTTGACCACTGCGATGCCGCCGCTGAGTCGGGGCGCCGCATAACGCGCGAACGCGCGCGCGGCCTCGTCGCTGCCGCCGCCCGCGGCAAAAGGCACGATAAGCTGGACCGGCACTGGCACCGCATTCACTCTTTCTTGATCAGTCCGGCTTTAAGCAGCTTCTCGAGCTTTGCTACTTCGCTTTTCACCAGCTTGTCGAAATCTTCAGGCGGGCCGCCCGCCGCTTCAAAACCGAGCTGCTCGAACCGCGCTTTGACGTCGGCCATGCCCAGCGTCCGATTCACTTCGCGGTTCAGCTTGTCGACTATCGCGCGCGGCATGCCTTTCGGCCCCTGCAAGCCATACCAGATGCCCGCCTCCGCATCCTTGATACCGTATTCGGCAAGCGTCGGCACGTTAGGCAACAGGCCCACGCGCCGGGGCGCTGCAACCCCGATGCCGCGCACGCGGTTGGCCTTGATCTGCGGTTCGCTCGATACCGTCGTCGTGTAAATCAAATTGATCTGGCCACCGATGAGGTCGGTCATGTTCTGCACCGCGCCTTTGTAGGGGATGTGCGTCACATCGACGCCGGTGGCGGTCTGAAACAACAGTATGGCGATATGCGGGCTCGACCCCGCGCCCGAAGATCCCCAGCTGATCTTGCCCGGGTTCGCCTTCGCGTAGTCGATCAACTCCTTGGGGTTCTTCGGCGCAAAGGACAGATTCGCCAGGATCACCAGCGGCGCGTAACCGATATAAACGATCTGCGTGAAATCGAATGGCGAATAGGAAGATTCGCGCGCGAGCATCGGAGCGCCCACACTGGGCCCGGAATTGGCCAGCAGCAACGTGTAACCGTCTGGCGCGGACTTCACTACCGCGTTGATGCCGATAGCACCACCGCCACCCGGCCGGTTATCGATGACAAAGTTCTGTCCCCATTCATTGGCCAGCTTGCCGCCAATCAGCCGCGCAAGTATGTCGTTGGATGCGCCGGGAGCAAATGTGACGATCAACCGCACCGGTTTTTCAGGGTATCCTGCCGCGGTTTTGCCCTGCTGACCGAATGCCGGGAGGGTTAAGCACGCGATGATCAGCGCACTCGCCAACCCTGTCAGTTGCGGTTTTTGCAGCATGTTAGCCATCATTTTCCTTATTCCGCGAGATCGGCAAGATCGCCGACCCGCACTGGTTTCAGCGGCGGACGCACGCTCAGGCCGCCGACTTCGGCGCGCGTGCAGCCGGCGGCGCGCGCCGTCAACTCTTCGAGCAGACTGCCGCAGATGCGTCCCTGGCAATACCCCATGCCGCAGCGCGTGACGCCTTTGACCGCGCCCGCCCGCGCGCCCCATGCGGCCGCGGCAGCGCGAATTTCCCCTGCGCTCACTTCTTCGCAGCGGCACACCAGCGTATCGTCGGCTATCAGCTCGAATATGCCGGGCTTCACAGCGAACACCGTGTTGACGAGATCGCCGAATTGCCGACGTAGCGCGCGATCCCGCTGTGCGCTCATCAAGGCGGTGTCGCGCACTTTGTGTCCGAGCTCGCGCGCTGCGCTCAAGCCGGCGACCCAGCCTTCGGCAAGCGCCGTATACGCGCCGCCGATGCCGGCGACTTCGCCCGCCACATACACGCCGGGAACGCTGGTCTGCATATCACCGCCATACTTCGGCACCCAGCCACCGCGCAACGCGTCATAACGATGCTCGCATTCGAGCAGACGCGTCAGCTGCACTTGCGGAATAAAACCGTAGCCCACGCACAGCGTGTCGCAGGACTCTGCCTGCTCGGTGCCTGCGATCGTACGGCCGGAAGCATCGCATTCCATGGTCACGACGCGTTCGACCGCGTCCGCGCCTTCAGCCCGGACGACGATGCGACCGAACTGTATCGACAATCCGGCATCGGCGAGCGTGCGGCGGTAACGCAGTCCTTCGGCGATGCGGTCCCAATGTCCCCACAAACGCAGCGCATGACGCGCCCATTCGCGTGGACGGGTTGCCTCATAAATCGCTGCAATGTTCGCGCCTGCGCCGAGCAGCGTTTTCGCGACCGGTAACAGAAACGGGCCCGAACCTGCGAGCACGATGCGGCTACCCGGCAACTGCTGCTGGTTTTTGACCAGGGTCTGCGCGCCGCCGGGCGTCATCACGCCGGGCAGGTCCCAACCCGGAAACGCAATCACGCGCTCGTATGCGCCGCTCGCAACGATAATTTTCTTAACCTTTACGCTGCCGGCTTCGCCGCGGCGTGTGACCGACAACACGCCGGCTTCGAACGCGCCCCATACCAGCGTCTCGTTCGATATCGTCACGCCGGCTTTCTTCACCGCTGCGAGCACGGCATCGCCTTTGGTGTAATCCTCATCAAGCTTGGTCCGGTCCGGCACGCTGAATTCAGCCGGCAACTGCTTGTAGAACTGGCCGCCCGGTTCCGGATATTCATCCAGCACCACCACGCGCGCACCGGCATTCGTCGCCGCAAGCGCCGCTGACAATCCGGCGGGCCCGGCGCCGACAACTGCGATATCGGTTTCCATGGTGAAACTCATGATTTGCGCTCGTAAGGCTTGAACTGCACGGGTGAACTCACCTGCATGCCGTCCTCGACCTTGGTCATGCAGGCGCGCACGCCCGCTTTGCCGTCTATGGTCATCACGCAATCGAAACAGACGCCCATCGCGCAGAACAGGCCGCGCGGTTTGCCCGCGTGCCGCGTGTGGCGCAGCACTCGCTGTCCGGCAGCGAGCATCGCTGCAGCCACGGTTTGCCCGCGCCGTGCCGGCAATGGTTTGCCGTCAAGCTGCAGGGTCACGCTTGCACCCGGAATGATCTTGCTTTCGTTGTTCACGTAGTCTCCGTCTGACGATGCGGTCATGCTTATTGCTCTTTCAACGCGCGCAGAAAAGCCGGCAGATCGTTGCGCTTGCCGTCGCTCGCGATGTACTCGGCCATAAAGCGCCCGCTGATCGGCGCCAGCGCGACTCCGTCACCGCCGTGTCCGCTCGCCACTGCGTAACCCGGGACACCGCCATCGCCCATGAGCGGGCCCTTCGATGAGTAAGGCCGCAATCCCGCCCATGCGCGCACTGCATTGAGACGAGCCAGTTGCGGCATCAGAGCAACGGCGCTGTGGCAAATACCGGTAACGCCTTCACGCGTTGTGCGGGTGTCGTAGCCGACGAATTCATTGGTGCTGCCCAGCATGATGGTGCCGGCAACCGGCCGGTTCGTGTAACCCAGCGGCACCTGCAGCTCACCGCCGCCGGCAGACGCCCCGCCGTGCTTCGCCAATAACTGCCCTGCACTGGAAACCCGCACGTTCGGCATGTCGTCGGTGGCCTCCAGGATCACGCACTGGCCGCGGCGCGGCTTGACGTCGTGCTTGACGCCGACCATTGCACCGACAGCCGGCGAATACGCGCCAGCCGCGTTGATGATCCAGTTTGCATGCACCTCGCCGCGCGACGTTTTTACCTTGCATGCCCGGCCGTTTACGAGCTCGATACCTTCGACTTCCGTTGCGCTGAAAATCCGCACGCCGAGGTTCTCCGCGGCGCGCGCGTAAGCCTGCGTGACTTTGAAAGGATCGGCCTGCGCGTCGGTCGGGCAGTACATGCCTGACAGCACGCGTCCTTCGAGCAGCTTGTTGAGCTCGCGGCAACGTTGCGCAGACACGATTTCGACCGGCACGCCGGCTGCCTGCTGCTCTTCCGCGAGTTCCTCGATAAACCCGGCCTGCGTTTCGTTCTCCGCGACGATGAGATTGCCGAGTACCAGGTATTCGACATCCATGCCGAGTTCGGCGGACAGTGCCGGGTACAGCCGCTGACTCGCCATCGCGAGATCAAGCGAGAGGCCTGGCTTCTTGGTCGCCATCGAGATCACGCCGGAATTGACGCTGGAAGCGCCGCTACCGACTGCCGCGCGCTCGATGATGGTGACCTTCGCGCCCTGCTTTGCCAGGTAGTAAGCCACCGAGCAGCCGATGACGCCGCCGCCTATGATTGCAATGTCTGATTTCGCCAGCATGTGCGTTATACCTTCATATGCGCAGGACGGCGACACGGTTGCGCACGGCCTGCACTATGCTCATCGCGGTTTGCAGTGATGTCCTGCCGTCGGCAGGCGCCACGTTGTTTCCCATATCGATCGTGAGCGTACCACAGGCGCCTTCGGCTTCGACGTGGTGGACGCTTTGCGTCACCGCGGGATCGACCCAGAACTGCACGCGGGTCGCCTGAAAACCGATGCCGGCCAATGCGAGCGTCGCCGTGACATTGGCTTTTTCGGTGAATAGCTTCGCTGCGTGCTCTGCGCTCTCATCGTAAAAAAGCTCAGGCGCGATCACGCAGGCAAGATCGATCATGGTTTCGGCCGGCGTGCCCTTCCACGCCTTGGGGCTTTTGCGCGTCACATAAACCACGCGCGTCAGCCCCGCATGCCGCGCTGCTGCAATCACGTCGATGGCGCCGATCGCACCGGCGGGAATTTCCAGCGTAGCGCCGTCGCGACGCGCCGTCGCCAAAACGCGTTCGCGATATTCGGTATCGGCCAGCGTGCCAACGGACACCGCGATCAAATCGATGCCTGCACTCAATACCGGTTCCGCGTACTGGCGAAACGCCGCATGGCTTGCGCACTCAACTACTAATTCCGGCTTCAACGCCAGCAGTGCATCCGCGGAATCAACCAGTGGCACTTTACCCAGGACGCCATGCACGCGCTCGCGCTGTTTCTCGCGGGCAGCGACGCCGACGAACTGGATGGCCTCATCGGTAGCAAGCTCTTTCGCCACCAGGATGCCGAGTCCGCCGAAACCGATCAGCCCCACTCTCATATTGCCGCCCCGGCCTGGTCGCGCATGTAGATTTCAGCAAATCCCAGGCGTATCACATCGACAATCTGATCGAGCCGGCGCGTGATATGGCCTTCGATGAGACTCACGGCCTTATCGGCATCACGCGCCCTTAACGCCTTGACGAGGCGTAAATGGTCCTGCTGGCTGTAGTGCTTCTGCATGTCCAGCCAGCGCACGAAATGGATGCGCGCGTTGATGGCCTTGAGCAGATTGACCATCTCATGATTGCGCGTCAGTGCGCTGACCCGCTCATGAAACTGTTCGTCCAGCGCAAGCAGGCTGCCGGCATCCGACGACGCGCGGCGATCGATGGAAGTCTTGACGAAACGCTCCAACTCCACCAACTCGTCATCGGTCGCGCGTTCGCAGGCAATGCGCACGATGGTGGTTTCCAGCGAGCGCCGCAATTCGTAGAGATCGAAGATCTGCTTCGCATCGAGCAGGCGCCCCGTAAAGCCCTTGTTCGGCGCGCGCGTGAGAAAACCCTCGACCATCAGGCGATTGAGCGCCTCGCGCAGCGGCGTACGGCTCACGTTCAGGGCTTTCGACAACTCGACCTCGTTGACGCGTTGGCCGGGCCTGATCGCGAACGTGATCGCCATCAGCTTGATGCACTCATAAATCTGCTCGGCGCCGCGCGCCGGCCGCACGGCCCTGGCACGGCTCGCGGCGCCGTTACCCGCGCGCGTCACGACGTCGCGTTCTCTAGGCCGCGCCGCGCGCATATTTCGCCGCGTGAGTGCCCGCGCGCCGGCCGAATACTGCGCCCGCGACGAGTCCGCTGCCGCTCGGATAATTGAAGTAGAACAGTCCGCCTATCATCTCGCCTGCCGCATAGAGCCCAGGGATATTGCGTCCACCGACATTCTGCACATTGGTGTCGGGCGCAATCTTGACGCCGCCGAAAGTGAAGGTCACGCCGCAGGTGACGGCATAAGCCTGGAACGGCGGCTTGTCGATCGTATTCGCCCAATTCGTTTTTGGAATTTTAAGACCAGGCGTGCCGCGGCCATCCTTGACGACCGTCGAAAACGGCACGTCCTGCTGCACCGCTTTGTTGTATTCCGCGACCGTGGCGAGGAATGCTTTCGGATCGACGCCTTCCAATTTACCGGCGAGCTCCTCCAGCGTATTGGCGACGACCTTGGTTACCTGCTTGATACGGTATTCGTCGCGCAGCAGATGCTCGACTTTCTGATCGAATACCTGCCACGCAAACATGCCCGGCTGCTGCTGCACGACGTGGCCGTATTTGGCGTAAGTGAAATTACGGAAATCGGCCCCTTCGTCGACGAAGCGCTCCCCTTTCGCATTCACCATGATGGAAAAAATGTAACTGTGCTTCTGAAAACCGTCGCCGACCACGCGGTCACCGAACTGCGGCGCGTTGCGGTCCCAGCCGACGGCATGCGACCCAGACCAGTGACCGGCCGACATCGCGCCGATATCCAGCGCCATGCGAATGCCGGCGCCGTTGTTGTATTGGGTGCCGCGCACTTTCGCCAGCTCGTAGCCGGGCCCAAGATAGCGGGCACGCATTTCCGCATTCGATTCGAAACCACCGCACGCCAGCACGACGGACTTCGAGCGGATCTCGCCTTTCTCGCCTTCGGACTCAGCGACAACCCCTGCGACCTTGCCGTGTTCGTAAATCAACGAAGCCGCAGTAGTCTCGTAGAGCACCGGAATACCCGCCTTCTCGACCGCGCGGAACAAAGACTCAGTCAGTTCAGGACCGCCACCCCAGAAATTGCAGACCTGCCCACCGAAGAACTTGACGCGGCCATCAACTTTCTGCGACTGCCCTTTATACATCGGCTCAAATTTCACGCCCTTGCTGCGCATCCACACCAGCGTCGGGCGCGCGTTGTCGACCAGTATTTCAGTGAGATCGGGGTCGCAGCGGTACTGCGTGACGCGCCCCATGTCTTCGAAAAAATCCTCGCGCGAGTAGGTGCCGAAATCGACCGTGCGCATTTCCTCTTCGGTGAGGTCGAGCACCTCGCGAATATCGTCCATGTTGTTGAAGACCCAGCGCGTCGAGCCCGCCACGAAAAACGTGTTGCCGCCGCGCTCTGCCGCGGGCGCGGTTTCGAGCACTACGGGATTGGCGCCAGCGTCCTTGGCCGCGAGCGCCGCGCACAGCGCGGCATTGCCCGCGCCGACGATGATGACTTCTGCCTGCTTGATGTCCTTCAATTTCAAGATATTCCTCCGGATAACAATTAATACTTACTATAGTTGCAACTGTATGCCGCTCTGCCGTACGACTTTTTCCCAGCGCGCGAATTCGTCGCGCACGAAAGTGCCGAATGCGGTTGTCGTCGGTGCAATCAGCGGGTCGAGGCCGATCACAGAATAACGCTCCTTTGTGTCCGCAGATTGCACTGCGGCGACAAACGCGGCGTGCAATTTCGCGACGACTGCCGGTGGTGTCTTGACCGGCACCATGACGCCGACCCAGTTGGTCACCTGCAACGCTGGAAAGCCCTGCTCGCGCGCCGTGGGAACTTCGGGCAGCAAAGGCGTGCGCGCCTCACCAGTGACCGTGATCGCGCGCAACTTGCCGGACTTCACGTACGGCAACGGTGCAGGCAAGTCCGCGATCAGCAATGGAACATAGCCACCTATCAGGTCGGTCAGCGCGGGTGCTGTGCCCTTATAAGCGACGTGCTCGATGTCGTACTTGCCTATGCTTTTGAGTATTTCCAGCGTGAGGTGCGAGATGCCGCCTATGCCGGGCGACGCAGACGTCAGCTTGCCCGGCGATTTGCGCGCGAGATCTGCGAGGTCTTTCAGTCCTTTTACCGGCAGGCCCGGATGCGAAACCAGGATCTGCTGCATGGCAGCGACGCTGGTCACTGGCGCGAAATCCTTGAGTGTGTCGTAAGGAACTTTCGGATAGACCAGCGCGTTCAGCACGAAAGTGCTGACGCCCGTCAGTATCACCGTGTATCCGTCGCCAGGCGCTTTGGCTACGTAGTCTGCGGCGATGATGCCGTTGGCGCCTGTGCGGTTTTCCACTATGGGCTGCTGCGGCATACCTGCACCGATACGCGCACCGAGCACACGGGCAATGATGTCGGCCGAGCCGCCGGGCGCGAACCCGACGACTATGCGCATGGGCTTGGCGCCCAGCTCCTGCGCCAGCACCGGCCCCGTCAACGCGAGGCCGCATGCGCACGCCAGCGAAAAAACGATTGTGGAATTTCTCTTCATGCGGCTCTCCATATAAATAAGTTTTTCATTCCGCCTTGATGCCCGAATCCTTGACGATCTTGCCCCAGCGGACAAAATCATCGCGCACGAATTGGGCGAAGGCGGCAGGACTGGCATCGGTCTTCGGATCGACGCCGGCGGCAACAAGTTTCTCGGCGATCGCGGGCGAGTGCACGGCTTTCACAATGGACGCGTGCAGCGTATTCGCAAGCGCTGGCGGCATATTGGGGGGTGCTACGATCGCGTACCAGTTGACGACTACGAAGCCGGGCAAACCCTGCTCGACCGCGGTCGGCAATTCGGGAAGCGACGACGAGCGCTCGCTCCCTGTAAGCGCAACAGCGCGCAGCTTGCCGGCCTTCACCGAACCAAGAATCCCCGAAACACCGGCCACGACGCCGTCGATATGCCCGCCAAGCACATCGGTCATCGCCGGGCCCGTACCCTTGTATGGCACGTGCTCGACCTTGACCTTCGCCGCCGAGTTCAGCATCTCTATGGTCAGATGTTGCAACCCGCCAACGCCAGGCGACCCGAAGGCGAGACTGCCGGGCTTCGTGCGCGCCAGCGCAATCAGCTCCTTCAGCGATTTCGCCGGCACGCCGGGATGGACCACTATGGCGAAAGGCACCAGCCCCGCCGTTGTCAGCGGCGTGAAATCCTTGAGCTGGTATGTGAGGTTGCGATAGAGATGGATGTTGAGCACCATGGTGCTGATGCTCGCGAGCCCTATCGTATAGCCGTCCGGCGCCGCCTTCGCGACCAGCTCCGTACCTATGATGCCGTTGGCGCCGCCGCGATTGTCGATGACGACCTGCACTCCCAGCGAGTCTGCGATGCCGGGCCCAACAGTGCGTG
Source organism: Betaproteobacteria bacterium (assembly GCA_947474275.1). GTDB lineage: Bacteria > Pseudomonadota > Gammaproteobacteria > Burkholderiales > SG8-41 > PALSA-1004. The sequence goes on along the minus strand of CANJHY010000100.1, from coordinate 8,353 downwards.
CGACGATGTCGACGACCCCGCCCGGCGGAAATCCCACGATGAAGCGTATCGGCTTTACCGGAAACGTATCCGCTGCCGCAACGCTTCCGCTGACAATCAGCACGCCCAGATAGCCGACGCAACGCAAAAATTTCTCCAGCAACAAAATCATGCAACGCTTCCGGCGCGGTTCCAATGACGGTGCAATTCACCCGCGTCAGGCAGGCGATCCAAAGACATGCAAGCCTCGAACAAAGTTTCGGCAGCGGGCTCGTCGAGAACACGGTGCGCGAGTTCACTGAATTTCTCGCGCAGCTGCGGGTCGGTCAGCGGCCGTTGCGGGCTGCCGCTGGGATGATCGATCGCGCTTTGAAGGCGGCTGCCGTCCTTGAGCTCGATCTGGACGCGCGCCTGGCTGGGCTGCAATTGCGCATCCCCTGTTACCGTCATCAATTCGCGCAACGCGTGGAATTCAACGTCATGCACGTCGGCCGCTTCGAATGCTGCCAAACCGGCAGAGCGCCGCGCCAGCGCCAGCGCCGCCGCATGGTAAAGGCTGAATCGTCCCTTGATCGCGGTATCGGGATGTCTTAAGCCCGCCAGTTCGATTGCGCGCGGATGGACCTGAATTGATATCGCGCGCACCGCATCCGCTTTCAATGCACGCTTGGTGACCAGTTCAAGACAAGCATCGATCAGCGGGTGTATCACCACGCCGCACGGATAGGGCTTGAGACTGATCTCAGCGGTGAGATAACGCGTTCCCAGTTCGCTGGTGAGGCTGGCCAGATCGAGCGGCGTGCCGAAAACCGCAAAGAAGCCTGTTTTTTCCGCAAACACATCGGCAGAGCTGTCTAGCCCGGCTTCCGCCAACAATGCCGCTAGAACGCCACCCGCCGCCGCATTGCCGATGTTGAAGCTCTTGCACGAGTTCAACAGCATCGCCTTGAGGCCGCTGGCCTGGGTCGCCGCTATGCCCAGAGCGTAAGCAGCGCGGCCCGCATCCAACCCCAGCACAGCGCTGGCAGCTGCAGCGGCGCCCACCGTGCCGAGTGTCGCCGTGCTATGCCAGCCCGCGTTGTAATGCTGCGGAAACAATGCGCGTCCAAGGCGGCACTCGATCTCTATGCCGGTCGCAATCGCTGCCAGCAGGGCTTGGCCCGTCGCACGGCGATGTTCCGCCACCGCGAGCGCCGCAGCGACCACCGCGCCAGTGGGATGAATCAGCGTCGGCACGTGCATATCGTCGTAATCGAGGGCATTCGCGCGCACCGCGTTCACCATCGCCGCATTCACTACATCGAAACGCTCCGCAGTACCGACTACCGATGCCTGCTCGCGGCCGCTCAGGCCCCGCGCGACGGTATAGACCGGCGCCAGCGTGTCGTCGTTTGCGGCTCCCAGCGCGCACCCGATCCAATTGACAAAGGCGCGGCACGTGGCGTGCTTCACGGCGTCGGGAAGGACCATACTGGAAGTAGCCGCGATAAAAGTAGCGAAATCCGCGGTCACTGACGGCGCGGCCGCAGCGGCCTTAGCAACCTTGGTCGATGGAACTACCGGTGATGGCATGTAGGAGGGTTGCAGACACACTTTGGGAGACAAGCACCCGCAAAACATGCGGACGCCCGACTGCGATGCTCAAATTCACGTGACGCTGATTGTCTACTGAACTGTATACACTTGTCCGCCGACGGTCAACACGCCCCATCCTCGTGGCACGCCATAACGGGAAGCCGTACGGGCGATCAGCCCGTTATTCGCTATAAGCGGGTGAGATACGAAGCTGACTTTCTCTCCGGCCTGCCGTCCTACGGCGGCGGACTCGCGTCTACCGTGCTGACAGACCCCGGATTGCGCGTTTGCCTTTCACCTTCAGCGACTTGGCTGCCTTCTTCCCGCGCACCTCGTAGAACTGGTCCATCTTGTGCTGCGGCTCCCTGCTCGAAAAACTCGCGTGGTGACGATCAGTCGCCGCGCCGAACGCCTTGTCGAATCCAGCCTGCGTCGCTTCGCGCATGAGCTGCTTGTTCAGGCGCATCGCGACCGGCGGTTTGGCCGCCAGTTTTTTCGCCATCGCAATGGCGGACGACAGCACTTCATCCTGCGGCACTATGCGGTGCAGCAGGCCGAAACGCTCGCACTCCATCGCGCTCAACATGCGTCCCGTCAGGATGAATTCGACGGCGCGAGAAAGACCGACGATCTCGCGCAAAATCCAGAAGCCGAGTGCGCTGACGATTCCCGAGTTGATTTCCGGCTGTCCCATGGTGATCTTGTCGTGACCGATGCGGTAATCCGTCAGCAACGCGACCTGGAAAGCCGAGCCCGCGGCGAGACCGTTCAGCGCGCAAACCACGGGGATGTCGAGGCAGCGCACGCCTTCATACAGAATCCTCCATTCCTCGACCCATAACCTGGCGCGCACGGGATCGAATTTGCGAGCTTCGTCAAGATCCTGTCCCGCGCAAAAAGCGTCCTTGCCCGCGCCGGTCAGTACGATCGCGCCGACGCCGGAGGACTTTTTCGCCGCGTTGAGTGCCGTGAGCAACTCGTTGCGCATGGGCATGTGCCACGCATTCATGACCTCGGGCCGGTTAAGTGTAATAACCTCGACGGCACCAACGCGCTGAACCTTAATAAATTTGTACAAGAACTTCCCCTTGGCCGCCCGCCGGCGTCGCGCGACGGCATAAGAACACAAGATAAATTGCCTGATTACGCTATCAGCAAACGCGCCCGTATGCAATTCACTGCTGCTGAATTCGGCGTTGTGGTCACATCTGCGCGCCGCGCTGTCACCACTCAAGGGATGCCTGTTACATGCTATCCTTTCAGTTCAAGTGGAAGGCCGATATGCGTTCTATTCCCCGATCAAAATCCCTGCCGCGTTTGATCGCGACGGTGTTTTTTCTGACCGGCGCCAGTGTCATCCCGACCGCAGTGTTCGCTCTGGCCTGGCCCATCAAACCGGTCCGGCGTTATTGCCCTACTCAACGGCGGACGCGTGGAAAAACTGGCGAACCGCCGGCTCGACCCTGCCGGCCTGACCGCTCCGCAGTTCGCGGACGTGATACGCACCGTTTACGCCAAATTCACCGCTGTTGGCCAGCGCGCCGGCGTTAAATAAAAGAACGCGTGACGCAGGCAATTCCAGAATTCAAGACCAACAACGTTCGCACGCTGGCCGAACTCAAGGTCTGGCAAGCCGGCGGCGCGCAAGAGGCGATACTCGAACCCGCTCTGCCAATAATAGACCCGCACCACCATCTGCGCGACACGGCGCACGGGCGCTATCTGCTGCCGGAACTGGCAGAAGACTTGGCGAGCGGCCACAACATTCGGGCCACGGTCTTCATGGATTCACAGACCACGCACCGCACTGACGGCCCCGCCCTGCTCCGTCCAGTCGGTGAAACCGAATTTGTGATGCAAAGTCTTGCTGCAGCCGCACCGAACATCACCCATTGGCAGCCCTGCGCCGGCATAGTCGGCACGCTCGATCTCACTTTCGGAGAGGAGGTCCGCGCGGGCCTCAAAGCGCACATCGCAGCTGCCGACCGGCGCTTTCGCGGCATCCGCGATCCATTGATGTGGGATGGCAGCGATATCAATTACGGCGTGCGCCGGCCATCGCCCAATCGCATCACCGATCCGCGATTCCGTGCTGGCTTCGCCCAACTGGCACCGCTCGGCATGACGTTCGACGCCTGGATTTTTCACCACCAGATTCCGCAACTTACGGACCTTGCGCGCTGCTTCCCCGACACCACCATCATCCTCAATCACATCGGTGCGCCATTGGGTGTCGGACCTTACGCCAACCGCCGCGAGGAAATATTCGCGACCTGGCGCGAATCTCTGGCCCAGTTGTCCCGCTGCCCGAATGTCGTGGTAAAGCTCGGCGGGCTCGGCATGCTGTTTTTCGGTTTCGGCTTTTACCTGCGCGGGACACCGCCGTCGTCTGCTGAACTCGCCACCGCCTGGCGGCCTTACATCGACGCGTGTGTCGGAGCCTTTGGCCCCGAGCGCTGTATGTTCGAAAGCAATTTTCCGGTTGACGCACAAACCTGCAGTTACGTTACGCTGTGGAACACGTTCAAACGTATCGCCGGGGGATATTCGGCTGGAGAAAAGGCGGCGATTTTTTACGGCACTGCAAACCGCGTTTACAACCTCGGGCTTCAACTGTAACAAGTCCAACGGCTAACCGCCGGTAATCACGACCTCATCGCCCTTGACCGTAAACTTGTGTTCGAAACCCTCTGACGCCCAATCCATATAGCTTACCGCTTCAGCGAAGCGCGCGTCGCCCGGATGCAGGATCTCAGGCCGCAACTGCTTGTCGACCAGCGCGGGCAGAAATGACACGCTCATGGCGCCTTGCGGCGTCAGCACCGCTTTCGCGATGAGGGTACGCTTCGAATCCTTGCCATAAGCAAGACGCGGATAATCCGGATCGAGTTCGACGCCGTGATTCTTGATGAACGCCGCCGCGTTTGCCGGCGTTCTTTCATTGCGCGACATGATGAAATTGCCCAGACTGTAGAAGCACACCTTGCCATCATGTACGCCTATTCCCTTGGGGACGTGCGGATGATGGCCGAAAATAATATCGGCGCCTGCCGCAAACGCAGCCTTGGCGACGGCAGGTTGATACTGCGCTATCGTTTTAGGAATGAAATGCAGGCCCCAATGCAGCGACAGCACGACACAATCCGCTGACTGCTTCGCCGCCTTGATGTCCGCCACCATGTCTGCGAGATCGTCTTCATACGGAATGGTCACGACCCTGGGCGCGATGCCGGGCTGGTGCTCGACGGCTTCGTAATAAGTGTGGATGCGCAATGGCGCAATGCCCGGCTTGTTCGGGCCTGCCGCGAATCCTTCGTTCAATATCGAGCAGTAGGAAAGTATCGCCACGCGCACACCGTTGCGCGTGATGACGACCGGGCGCCGCGCTTCCGCCAGATTGCGTCCGCCGCCGACCGTTTGCACGCCCCTCTTCTGCAGGTTTTCGATAGTGTCGAGAAAAGCTTCTTCGCCCCAATCCAGCGCGTGATTGCCCGCGACCGACACAACGTCGAAGCCGCAGTCGCTGAAAACATCCGCCATGTGCGGTTTGAGACGCGCATTGGGGATTTCGGCATGCACCTGCAGAGAACCCCGTTCCGAGTACAGTCGCTCTGCCTGGGCGAACCTGATGTCAGCGGTCGCCAGCACCGGTTTCGCGAGCGTGCCATAGGCTTCCATGGGTTCGTGCATCGGGCCCATGTCGCCGACCCCCATCAGCACAACGGATTTTTCAGCCATTATGTTTTGCTATCCTGTTAATCGAACTTGAGGTTCGCTTCGGTAACAAGGCGCCTGGACCTGGCCAGCTCGGACTTCAGAAAAGCGTCGGCTTGCGCGGGCGTGCCGCCTACAATCTCGGCGCCGCCTGCCGCCGCCTTTTCCTGAATGTCGGGCAGCTTCAGTATCTGGTTCATCTCGGCGTTCAGCTTGTTGATGATTTCTTTCGGCGTGCCGGCGGGCGCTGCCATGGCCGTCCAGGAAGCATGCTGGAAACCTTTCACGCCGCTTTCATCGATGGTCGGCACGTCGGGCAGCGCCGACAACCGCTTCAGGCTCGTTACGCCGAGCGCGCGCGCCTGGCCCGATTTGATAAATGGCACCGTCGCGATCGTGTTATTGAACAATATATCGATTTCCTTCCCGAGCAGCGCAATCAGCGCCGGCGCCGCGCTCTTGAACGGGATATGCGTCATCTTCGTGCCCGTCACCAGGCAGAAGGTTTCGGCCGATATATGCCCGATGCCGCCGACGCCGGACGAGCCGTAGTTGAGCGCGCCGGGTTTCGTTTTCGCCAGCGCGACCAGCTCCTTGATGTTGGTCGCGGCCACCGAAGGGTGGACCACCAGTACCGTCGGCGCGCTCAGCGGCTGGATAATCAGCGCGAAATCCTTGACGACATCGTAATTGAGCTTGTACAGGCTGGGACTCACCGCCCAGCTGGCGCTGGCCGCCTGGATGAGGGTGTAACCATCGGCAGGCGCGCGGGCAACGATCTCCATGCCGATATTGCCGTTGGCGCCGCCGCGGTTGTCGACGACGAAATTCTGGCCGAGGCGCTGCGTCAGTTTCTCCGCGAACATGCGCGTCTGGATGTCGGTCGGGCCGCCGGCGACAAACGGCACCACCAGCCGCACCGACTTGACCGGATATGGCTGCGCGCAGACCAATCCGGATATCAAGGCGTTGGCTACGAACAGCGTAAGCAACATGATCTTTTTCATTCTGTTCCTTCATTATTTACTGCGCGGATAACGCCCGCAGGCTGACAGCGCCGACTGCCTGCGGCGGCACTTCATTCGGCTTTGATATTGGCGGCCTTTACGACTTCCGCCCACTTCTTTCCAACGCACACCCAACGACAATCAAAATGCAGCCAGGACCTCCAACCGCCGGTACGTCCCTTCGATAGACTCCGGCTCAGACGCCAGTCTGAGCTTTTTGTCCGAACCTGTTTTCCGTGCCCGCCAGAATATTTTTGATGTTGCGGCGATGGCGATAAATCAGCAGCACCGCCAACAGCACCACGCTGGCAAAAAATGGATGCGTAACGCCGAATAACAACCACGTTGCAAACGGCGCAACCGACGACATGCGAAAAAACACCGCGATGATGAGCCACGACAAATCCGAATACGACTTTGGATTTGTAACTGTCAAACTCATGAAATATCTTGGCTTGGTCAAAGCAACGGCAAAGGGTGCGGACATTCCCAAGGACGTTCAGCTGACTTCCCTGAACTTCTAGCAGGCGCTAGCTTTCCAATCCTCGGCAAACCGCCGCACCGCGCGCACCGGCGCTTCGTCCACCGCACCGACCGCGACGCCGACGTCATCCTCGACATGGGCGGCGGCAAGTACGCCAAGCGCAATATCGAGTCGCTAGCCATGGACGGCCGTCTTGCGCATCTTTCCGGCGGCGATGGCACGGAGTTCAGTGTGCCGGTCAGCGCGATCATGGCCAAGAGCAAGGCTCGCGCGCTTGCCGGCATCGATGTCATAACCCGCAACGTCGAAACCGCCCCCGCGCAGGCGCTGCGCTATCGCGCTGCCCATGAGGCCCAAGCCAACCATGCCGATATGCCGCACTCGCCCGACTCCCTGTAAACACCCCGCAAGGCAGGATAGTAGTCCGCATGCGCCGCGCTTGCCAGTCCTGCGCAGTGCGCCTGAATAAATCCGCACTTACCAAGCTAATTCACATCGACTATGATGGCCGTCAAGCGTTACGTTTTTTCAGGAGGAGAGCATGCCAGCAGCGCAATCAGCGTCACCCGCTTACGGCTCCGCATACAAAACCATGGAAGTGCGGCCGATGTCGGGCGCCATAGGCGCCTATATCCACGGCGTCGACCTCAAAGACCTCGCCAACAAACCGATGTGGGCCGAATTGCACCGGGCGTTTCTCGAATATCACGTTATTGCGGTGCGCGGCCAGGACTTGTCGCCCGCCGATCAATACGAAGTCGGCCGCTTTTTCGGCGAGCCGTGCTTTTATCCGTTCGCCAAAGGTATGGACGGCTTTCCTGAAATGACGCGCATGGTCAAAGAACCCGAGGACCGCGTCAATTTCGGCGCCGACTGGCACACCGACACCTCCTATCTGAAAGAACCGCCGCGCGCGACGCTGCTCTACTCCGTCGAAACGCCGCCTAAAGGCGGAGATACCCTGTACGCGAACACGCGCGCCGCATACGATGCGTTGTCCGACGGCATGAAGGAGATGCTGAGGGGCGTCATCGGCGTATTCAGCGGCGGGCTCAAGCACAAGAAAGGCGGCGATCGCGCGGCACATCACGCGCGCATCACTCACATGGCCGTGCAGAAATCCGAGGAAGCCGGGAAATATGAAGCGCGGCACCCGATCGTGCGCACGCATCCCGATACCGGAAAAAAAGCGCTCTATCTGAGTGCGCTGCACACATTGCGCTTCGACGGCATGACCGAGCACGAGAGCCGGCCGATCATCGAAATGCTCGATCACCACTGCGTAGAGCCGCAGTTCACCTGCCGCGTGAACTGGGAGCCGGGCCAGCTGACGGTCTGGGACAACCGCTGCACCCTGCACAACGCCATCAACGACTACCACGGCTACCGGCGTGAAATGCGGCGGCTGACCGTGGGGCCTGAGCGTCCGCGCTAGGCGAGCTAGCCGAGAATATTCGCCGACGCCTTGAGTTCTCCGCGCTGCACTTTCAGCACGAGGTCCACCAGCTTCAGATTGGATGGCGTTGCAATTCCCAGCTTGCGGCCCTTATCGGCGATATAGCCGTTCATGAACTCGACTTCCGTGCGCCGGCCT
>CANJHY010000099.1:0-17650 GCA_947474275.1 Betaproteobacteria bacterium | reverse complement strand
GCCGCATCTTTCAGCGGTCGGATGTCAGAGCCGAGCGCCACCTTGACGCCGGCATCGAGTGCTTTCTTGAACCATCCCCCATGCACGTCGGACGCCGCATCTGCACGGCAGCAGTGCGACTGCAGCATGTTGCGCTGTTTCACCCATGCGCGCTCCCAGTCGTTGTCGACCTGCTCGGGAGTGAGGTGGCTGATGGCGAGCGTGGGCACGTACCAGGTGTCGTGCTTCAACATGAGTTCTATGCACTCGTCGTCCATGATGTAGCCGTGCTCGACGCTGTGCGCGCCCAACCGGACGGCGTTCTTCACCGCGGTCGGATTGGTCGCATGGGCCATCACCCTGAATTCGCGCAGGTGCGCGATATCGAACGCGGCCTTCAGTTCGTCGTCGAGCAGGAACGAATGTTTATGCAGGTCCCACGGCGGGCCCATGATGCCGCCCGACAAATTCAGCTTGATGTGGTCGACGCCGTTCTTGATCTGCTCGCGGATCGCTTTGACGAAACCGTAGGGGCCGTCGCATTCGAGCGCGTGGCCGGAAGTCAGGAAGTGGCCGCCGGTGGTGGTGAGAAAGTGCCCGGCCGCGAACACGCGCGGGCCGATGTGCTGGCCGGAATCGAACGCGCGCTTCCACGCGACGTCCATGAAGTGGTGCGCACCCGCGCAGCGCAGGCCGGTGATGCCCGATTCGGTGAGCGCCTGCATCAGGCGGTGGCCGAACAGTGCAACCTGCTCAGCGAGCGGCATGTCGGCGAGCGACAGGTAGTCGGGATGAATATGCACGTCCCACAGGCCGGGCATCAAATACGCGCCCTTGAGGTCGATGACAGTCGAATCGCCGGTGGCGGGCTTGCGGCCGCCAGTGAGGATTTCCGCGATGCGGCCTTTTTCGATGACGACCGATGTGTTGGCGGCGGGCTTGGGATTGACGCAGTCGATCAGGGTGGCGTTGGTGAGGACAGTGCGGGAAGTGAGCATATGGGAGGGGAATGGGGAGAGGGGAGAGGTGAGAGGCGAGAGGCGAGAGGGGGGGTAAAAGCATTAGTGCGCCTCCCCCCTCTCTCCTCTCCTAATTATTCAGGCTTGACGCCTGCGTCCTGCGCTACTTTGAGCCAACGGCGCGATTCGGCTTCGATGAACGCGCGGAACTCGGCGGCGCTGTTGCCGATGGGCTCGATGCCGCGTTCGGTAAATATCTGCACGACTTCAGGTGCGCGCAGGATGGTGGCGATTTCCTTGTTCAGGCGCTCGACCACTGCGGCGGGAGTGCGCGCAGGCGCCAGCACGCCGAACCAGGTGCCGCCAGCGAATCCGGCGACGCCTGCTTCGTCCATGGTCGGCACGTCAGGCGCGAGCGGCGAGCGTTTCGGCGTGGCGACTGCGAGAGCTTTTAATTTGCCGGCGCGCACCTGCGGCAGCACCACTGGCACGGTGTCGAAAGTCATTTGCACCTGGCCGCCGAGCAGGTCGGTGATCGCCGGCGCGCTGCCTTTGTAAGGGATGTGCACGATGTTGATGCCGGCTGCCGCGCAAAACGCCGCGCCGACGAGGTGATTGGACGTGCCGTTGCCGAACGATGCAAAGTTCAGCGCGCCGGGCTTCGCCTTGGCGAGCGCGACGAGTTCTTTCACCGAATTCGCCGCCACCGACGGGTGAATGACCAGCATGAAAGGTACGCGGCCAACCAGCGTGACAGGCACGAAGTCTTTCAGCGAATCGTACGGCGGGTTTTTCATCAGCGCGCGGTAGATCGCGACTTCGGGCGAGGCAGCGAAGGAGAGCGTGTGGCCGTCTGGATCGCCTTTGACGACAATGCCGGCGCCGATAGTGCCGCTGGCGCCCGCTCGGTTGTCGATGACCACCGTCTGGTTGAAAACGGGCGCAAGGCGCTGGCCTATCATGCGCGCCGCGATGTCGGTGCTGCCGCCAGGCGGGTAGCCGACGATCAGGCGCACCGGGCGTGTCGGATATGTACTGTCAGCGGCGCCGGCTGCGGCGCAGAAAGCGAGACCAACGGCGAGCAGGAAACGGTGTCGCATGCTTAAGACTTTCGGGCAGAAGGTGAGCCGCTACTCTAGCAGAAAATATATAATCGCTTCGATTAAAGGCAGGAAAGCAATGGGCTGCGGATAAACGCAGATAGAATCAATAACAGATCAATGTTGCCTATAGTTTTGCCGCACTTTTTGCTTTGCGATTTTCATCCGCGTTTATCTGCGTTTATCTGCGGCTTAAAGAGTTTTTTTTTGGGGGTAGGGAATGAATAACAAGCTGATAGTAGCGGCGGCCCAGACCGGGCCTGTAATGACGGAAGACCCCGAGGCGATGCTGCCGGCGGCCACTGCCATGATGGAAGAGGCTGCGAAGCGCAAGGTCGACATCGTGACGTTCTCCGAACTTTTCATGACGCCGTTTTTCCCCAATAAGCTGCGCCAGGATTTCGATCACTTCTTCGTCGCGGCGGACGGGCCGCTGATGAAAAAGCTGTGCGGGCTCTCGCGTCAGCACGGCATCGCGACGATCTGGCCGTTCGGCGAGCGCACAGCGGCGGGCGGCTACTTCAATTCGGCGCTGGCCTGCGACGAGCGCGGCGAAGTGCTGGGCATTTACCGCAAGACGCACATTCCAGCGTATTTCCCGGACGAGATCGCGGGCGGCACCGGCAGCTACGAGCGCATGTATTTCACGCCGGGGCCCGCGTTGCCGGTGTTCGAGTGGCGCGGCGTCAGATTCGGCATCCAGATCTGCTACGACCGTTTGTTTCCGGAACCGTCGCGCGTGCTGGCGTTGAAGGGCGCGGAAATCATTTTCATGCCGATCTGCTATTCAACTTACAGCGATCCCGGCCACCGCGGGACGATCTGGGACGTGCCGCTGCGCTCGCGCGCCTACGAGAACGGCGTCTACGTGGTCGCCGCCAACCGCGTCGGCCAGGAAGGTATACGCAGCCATCTCGGCCGCAGCATGGTGGTCGATGCGACCGGCGCTATCATGGCGGAAGCCGGCAGCGCGAAGGAAGAGTTGCTGGTCGCCGAGCTCGATCTCGACAAAGTGCGCGGCGACCGTAAAAAAGTGCCGTGGTGGCGCGACCGCCGCATCGATCTATATAAGCCGGTGGTGGAATGACTCTGCGCCGGATGTGCGCGGTAGCTGTCTGCGTGCTGAACTGCAATGCGATGGCCGCCGATCAGGGCTATCCCGCGCGGCCGATCCGGCTGATATCGCCGTTCACGCCGGGCGGCGGCAACGACCTCGTTTCGCGATCGGTGGCGCTCGCCATGTCCAAAAACATCGGCCAGTCGATCGTGGTCGACAACCGGCCCGGCGCCAACACCATCGTCGGCATGGAGCTGGTGGCGAAAGCGGCGCCGGACGGCTACACGCTGATCATGACGAGCAGCACGCAGGCGATCAACGCGACGCTCTATCCCAAGCTGCCGTACGATTCGATCAAGAGTTTTGCGCCGGTGACGCTGGTGGGCTCCAGCCCGCTCATCATCGCGGTGCCGGTTTCGTCGCCCATCAAGTCGGTAACGGAGCTGATAGCGGCAGCACGCGCCAAGCCTGGCGAACTGGCTTATCCGTCCGCAGGCACCGGCAATGCGACCCATCTGGGCGGCGAACTTTTTGCGTCCATGGCAGGTGTAACGCTGACGCATGTTCCCTATAAAGGAAGCGGTCCGGGGCTGACCGATCTCAGCGCCGGGCGGCTTGCGGTCTGTTTCAGCACCGCGCTGTCGGTGGTGCCGTTCATGAAGTCGGGAAGGTTGCGCGCGATTGCGGTCACCAGCAGCGCGCGCTCGTCATTCGTGCCTGACCTGCCGACGGTCGCGGAGTCCGGTCTGCCCGGTTACGAAGCAAGCACCTGGTACGGTGTGATAGCGCCGGCCGGCACGCCACGGGCAATTGTTACGCGTCTGCACTCCGAGATCGTGAAGGTCCTGACTTTGCCCGAAGTGCGCGACCGCTTGAGCGCGCAGGGCATAGATCCGGTCGGCAATACGCCCGAGCAGTTCGCGGCTTACATCAAGTCCGAGATCGTCAAATGGGCGAAGATCATCAAGGCTACGGGCGTTACGGCGGAGTAGCAGTTCAATAGCCGTTTGGAACCGCCGATGAATTCTTTTTAATACCCTTGAGGGCTACGCAGATGAACGCAGATAACTTCAAGAGACTTGACTTTGATTCTGGGTAGGGTCTGGAATTTTATCGGCGTCAATCGGTGTTTATCGGCGGTTGCTTGTCGGTGTGGTATTTTTGAGATGAGTGCTGGTTATTATTGCCTTCGCGCATGACGGGAACAAACGTCCGGCGTTATATTGCGCCGACGCTGCGCATACAGTTACTATCGGGTATGCAAATTCTAAAAATCGTTGCACTCTTCCTCGCAGCATCCTGGTTTGGAGTTTCCTTCGCTGCGGACAGATACCCCGACCGCCCGATCAGGGTCGTCGTGCCTTTTTCCGCGGGAGGTTCTGCCGACGTGTTCGCGCGCGCGGTCGGCCAGAAGATCAGCGAGGCGTGGGGCCAGCAGGTCGTTATCGACAATCGTCAGGGCTCGGGCGGCGTGATCGGCACCGAAATCGCGGCGGCAGCACCCCGCGACGGCTACACGCTGATGATGGGCAATACCGCCAACATCGCGATCAACGCGGCACTCTACAAGAAGCTCAAAGTCGACACGGTGCGCGACTTCGCGCCGATCTCGCTGGTGGCGACCGCGCCGTACGTGATGGTGGCGCCGGTTTCGCTCGGTGTCGCGAACACGAAAGAATTTATTGCGCTCGCCAAGTCGAAGCCGGGGCAGTTGAATTACGCATCGCTCGGCAGCGGGAGTGCGAGTCATCTGACCGCCGAACTCCTGCAGTCCATGGGCGGCATCAAGATGGTGCATGTTCCCTACAAGACGCTGGGCACGGTGCTGCCCGATCTGATTTCCGGACAGGTGCAGCTTTTTTATCTCGGCATGGTGTCGGCGCAATCGCAGATCAAGGGCGGCCGCCTGCGCGCGATCGGCGTTACCGGCCCGAAGCGTTCGGCTGCGATGCCGGATGTGCCGACCGTGGCTGAAGGCGGTGTGCCGGGCTACGAGGTCGTTGCGTGGTACGGGCTGTTCGCGCCCACCGGCACGCCGCGAGCAATCATCATGCGCGTCAACGCCGAAGTGAAACGCATACTCGAGCTGCCCGAAATGCGGGATCGCCTGTCCGGTGAAGGTGCCGAGGTCGCGGCAAACACGCCGGAGCAGTTCGCCGCCTATATCAAAACCGAAATGACCAAGTGGGCAGGCGTGGTCAAATTATCAGGTGCCCATGTCGACTGAAAAATCTCCCGCGCGTTTGACCGAACGCGTTGCGCAATTCGCGAGTGCCACGCGCTTTGAAGACATTCCACCCGAAGTTATACGCCTGAGCAAGCAGGCCGTGCTCGATTGTTTCGCGGTGGCATTTGCGGGCTCGGTCGCCGAAGGCAGCGCGATTCTGCGCCGCCACATCGCAAGCCTGGGTTTCAGCGGCGGCAATGCCACGGTATACGGCAGCGGCATGCGCGTGCCGGCGCAGTTCGCGGCGCTTGCCAATGGCACTGCCATGCATTCGGACGATTACGACGACACGCATAACCCGAGCCGCATCCATCCATCCGCATCGGTCGCATCGGCACTGTTCGCGGTGGCCGAAGCTGAAAGCCGTTCGGGCAAAGAACTGCTGACTGCATTCAACGTCGGCGTCGAGGTGAGCTGCAAAATCAGTATCGCGACGGCCGGCGCGCACTATGGGCGAGGTTTTCATTCTAGCGGCACGATAGGCGTGTTCGGCGCCACCGCCGCAGTGTGCAATGTTAGGGGCGTCTCGCCGGAGATCACGCTCGCCGCGCTGGGCACCGCCGGCAGCGAGGCGGCGGGTATACGCGAAAATTTCGGCACCATGGCCAAGCCGCTGCACGCGGGTCGCGCGGGCGAGACCGGCATCCTTGCGACTGACCTCGCCGCGATGGGATTCACGTCGGCGCCCACCGTGCTCGAAGGCCAGCGCGGATTTTTCGAAGCCTATGTCGGCAAATGCGACGAAGACGTGATCATGAACGCGCTCGGCAAGCCGTGGACTTTCGTGACCGACGCGAGCATCGCAATCAAGCCTTTCCCGTCGGGCCGGCTCACGCATCCGGGCATGTGCGAGCTTGAAAAAATCGTGCTCGAAAATAACATCCTGCCCAACCAGGTCGAGCGCATAGGCGTCAGGACCAATCGCCTGCTGCCCGGCAACCTGACATATCACCGTCCGGTGACCGGTCTTGAAGGCAAGTTCAGCATGGAATTCTGTCTCGCTTCCATGCTGGTGCTGCGCCGCGCGGGGCTTGCCGAATTCACCGACGAGGTCGTCAACCGCCGCGACATCCAGGACGCGATCAATAGGATCGAGTACACGTGCTACAGCGACGAGGAAGCGGCGGCCAACAACTATCCGCTACTCACGACGTTCCTCGAAGTGGTGCTGAAAGATGGCCGCCAGTTTTCGGGCCGTGTGGATTACGCGCGCGGCAGCCCGCCGCAGCCGATGAACTGGAACGACATCTCCAACAAGTTCCGCGGCGGCGCGCAGTTTGCGCAATGGCCGCAGGACAAGGCCGAGCGCATCATACAAATGGTGTTCGATCTGGAAAAACTGAAAAACGTGGCGGAGCTTGCCGCCCTGATGCTGGCGCCGCGCAGCTAGTCGGTGAAATCCAGCCGCGTATCGAGTTTTACGCCGAAGATCTCGATCGGGTCGCGGCGCGACAAGGCCAGCGCGGGCATGGCTTCCACATCAATGGAAAATTTGGCGGCCACCAACTGGTCCATGATCGACTTCGACAAGACGAATTCGCCGGCGCGCGCGCGGTGCAGCAGGCGCTCGGCGATGCTGACGCCGTCGCCTATGATGAGCACCTGTTCCGGCAGCGGGCTACCCAGCTTGCCGATCACCGCTTCTCCGCTGTGCAGGCCCATGGCCACGGCGGTGCGAAATCCGTAATCGCGCTGCCACGCTTCTTCGAGCGCGCTGAATTCGCGCTGGATTTCCTGCGCCGCTTCGGCGGCAAGTAGCGCGCCTTGCGGACCGGCAAAAGTTGCGAGCAGGGTGTCGTTGAGCATGCTGCGCACGGTGCCCTCATGCCGTCCGATCACGGCCGTGACCAGGGCGAAGAATTCGGCGATGCGCGTGAATACGATCGCGGGCTCGAGGATTTCCGACATGCGCGTGAAGCCGCGCGTTTCAACGTAGAGGATGGCCAGTGTGGCGCGCTTTACGTCGGTGTCGGTTTTCAGTGTTGCCAATGCCATGTCTCCATGCCACGTTTGCAGCGACAACCACTAATTCTGCCGATGCTAGGCGGCCAACGACTTTCAGTCAAGGAATTAGTTAGCGACGGACCGCCGAGCCTTGCCCCGCGATTGCGCGGTACCGGTATGATTTCCGCGTCTTCATCGAATCAGGAAAAAGCCGCCGTGCGAATCTGTCTTTTGCTCGTTGTACTCATCGCCGTGCCCGCGTTCGCGCAGAATTACCCGACCCGCGCGATGCGTTTCATCGTGCCGGTGCCGCCGGGCGGCGGCGCGGACACGGTTGCGCGCCTGCTCGCGCCGCGATTGACCGAACTCCTCGGCCAGCAGGTGATAGTCGATAATCGCGCTGGCGGAAACGCAACGATAGGCGCCGATTTCGTCGCGAAGGCGCCGCCCGATGGCTACACATGGTTGCTGGGCACTTCGCAGCACACCGTGACGCCCAGCATCGTGAAGCAGGTGCCGTACGATATTGCGGCTGATTTCGCGCCGGTGACGCTGCTGGTGCGCGCGCCGCAACTCCTGATGGTGCACCCGTCGGTGCCCGCGAAATCGGCGGCGGAACTGATCGCGCTCGCGAAAAAACAGCCGGACCGGCTCAACTACGGTTCCGGCGGCCTCGGCAGCGCGTCGCATCTCGCCGCGGAAGTGTTCAGCAGTATGGCCGGCATCCGGATCACGCACATTCCGTACAAGGGCGTAGGACTCGCTTTTGTCGACTTGCTCGGCGGGCAGCTCGACCTGTCGTTTCCGGCGATCCCGAGCGGCGCGCCGTACTACCGCAGTGGCCGGCTACGCGCGCTGGGCGTCACCAGCCTGCGCCGCCATGCCTCGATACCGGAAGTGCCGACGGTCGCCGAAGCAGCGCTCCCCGGATACCAGGTGCAGTCGTGGTATGGAATATTGGTGCCCGCCGGCACGCGCGCCGATATCGTGAGCCGCCTCAACGCGGCTTTCACCACCGCATTGCGGGCGCCGGAAACACGCGCAGCGCTCGTCGCGCAGGGCGGCGATCCCGATCCCGGTACGCCGGAAGAATTCGCGAAGCTGATCAAAGACGAACTGGTGCGCAACGCAAAGATCACGCGCGCCGCCGGTATGGTGCCCGAGTAGCAGGGCTTGCCGGGAAACGCCCTGCGCGTTTGCCTTTATAATCGCGCTTTGTTTCTGTCGATTTATCGCGCGGCTGCAAGCCATCGGCCCGTCCGCGGCCATCATCTGCGTGCATCCTTCGCTGCCGGTCAAAACGACCAGGGAGCTGATCGCGTTCGTCAAGGCGCGTCCCGGGGAAATCAATTTTGCGAGCGCCGGCACTGGCAGCGAGGTGCACCTCGCCACCGAGCTCTTCCTCTACATGACCAACATCAAGATGAACCACATCCCGTACAAAGGCACCTGGCCGGCATTGACCGATACCATAGCCGGGCAGACCAACCTGATATTCGGCACCATCTCGACGACGTTGCCGAGCGCCTGCGCGCGATTGCCGTCACCACGGCGCAGCGCGTGGCGACCGAGCCGAACATACCGACGGTCGCCGAATCGGGCGTGCCGGGCTACGAAAGCAGCGGCTGGTACGGCATGCTGGTAACCGGCGGCACGCCGAAACCGAGACTCGCCAAACTGCACAAGGAAACGACCGCAATTCTGAATTCCGCATCGCTCAAGGAGCAGTTCGGCACCCAGGGCCTGGAGACGGTGCCGACTTCTCCCGAGGAATTCGGCAAGATATTACGTGCCGATATCGAGAAATGGGCGAAGGTGATCAAAGCGTCAGGTGCAAAACCCGAGTAGCGCTATACTTCAAGTCTATATGGACGACATTTCGAACTGATACCGGCCGAGATTTTTTGCGGCGAAATACATGCTTGACCACGGTTACCGCGTGATTCCAGTGAACCCGTCGTATCAGGAAGTGCTGGGCCAGAAATGCTATCCGACGCTGCGTGACATCCCGGAGAAGGTCGATATCGTCGATTGCTTCCGCAAGAGCGAGGAGATCGGGCCGCTGGCCGACGCCGCGATTGCGATGGGTGCCAAGGCGCTGTGGATGCAGATTGGCGTGATCAATGAGGCGGCGGCTGATAAGGTGCGCAAAGCGGGGCTGGATGTTGTAATGGATCGTTGCGTAAAAATAGAATACGCGCGCTTGTTTGGCGGGTTGCATTGGGCGGGCGTCGACACCGGCATCATTTCCGCCAGGCGGCCGGAGGCCGCGGGGCGGCAGGGATGAGTGATGAGTGATGGGTTTTAAACCCATTCCCCATTCCCCATTACCATAGGGAGATCAGCATGAAAAAATTCGACTGCGGTGAGCATGTAACCTGGGGCCTGATTGTTGGGCTATTCGCGTGGGTGGTATTCATCGCGACGCTGATATATGCGACGTATTTCGTGGTCGACACGCCTGCGCAGCTGAATCAACTGTATACGCAGCGCCGCGGCATGCAGGGCGCCGGCTTCATCGCGGGATGGTGGATAGCGATCACGGGGCTCACGCTGTGCGTGGTCGGTTATTTCAAGGAGTTCAAGGGGCAGAAGTGTCTGCTCGGCGTTGTTCCCGCAGCGTTGTATGTTGCCAACCCGTGGTCGGTAATGGTGTTCGTGAAGTTCATAGGGTCGTGAGGCGCAGCGAGGCGAGGGAAGAGAAGTTCAAACATGAATGAAAAAAACCTGATTTTTCGCCTCACGCCTTACGCCTCACCGGCGAAGCCAATGGCTGACCGTAAATTCGAGATCGAAACGCTGTGCCTGCACGCCGGCCAGTTGCCGGACGCGGCGTCGCGGCCGTGAGTCAGCAGCGGACCGACGTGCGCGAACTTGTCGTCGCGCTGACACTCGCCACGCTCGCCCAAACGCTGATAGCGATGGCCGTATACGCGCCGGCTGTATTGGCGCCGGCCGCGCAGGCGGAGATCGGCCTGACGGCGACGGCAATCGGTATTTTTACGGCCCTGGTATTCGTGGCGGCGGCGTATGCGGCGCCGCTCGGCGGTGCGCGCGTGGTTCGCAGCGGGCCCGTCCGCGTCAGCCAGCAATGCCTGCTGTGGGCCGCCGGCGGGATCGTCCTGTTCGTCAGCGCGGTGCCTGCCGTCATTGCTGTCGGCGCGCTGGCGATCGGGCTGGGATACGGTCCGGCCACCCCCGCCAGCTCGGCCATGCTCTCGAAACGCACGCCGGACCGATTGCGCAACGTCATCATGTCGATCCGGCAATCCGGGGTGACACTGGGCGGCGCGATTGCCGGCCTGATGTTGCCGGCGCTGAGCGTGGCGTATGGATGGCGTACCGCCGCGCTGGTCGTCACCGCGCTGTGCTTGCTGTGCGCAGCGCTGCTGCAAGGGGTGCGTGAACGTTACGATGTCGAACGCAGCGGAGTGCGGGAGGCGGGACACAGCTCCCATCTGTATCTGCTGCGCATGGTTTTCAAGCAGGCGGAACTGCGCCAGGGTGCATTCACCTCGTTTACCTATGCCGGCGCGCAGATGTGCTTTGGCAGCTTCCTCGTCGTATTTCTGACCGAGCGCGCGGGGATGAGCCTGGTCGACGCCGGCGCCGCGTACTCGGCGGCGATGCTGAGCGGCATTGCGGGCCGCATGATATGGGGCGGGCTTGCCGATTATTTCGACAATGCCCGGCTGGTGCTCGGCATGCTCGGCGTGACCATGACGTTGTGCGCGTTTGCAATCACGCTGGTGTCGTCGCAATGGCCGTACGCGGCGGTAGTCGTCCTGTGCGTGGCGTGCGGCGTCAGCGCGTTCGGGTGGAACGGCATCTACATCGCCGAGGTCGCGCGCATTACATCCGGAGAGAACGTCGCATTGGCAACCGGTGCGGTCATTACGTTCAACTTTCTCGGCATCGTGATTGCACCGGTTCTGTTCTGGCTGACGGTGTTGGTGAGCGGCAGTTATACGCCCGCATTCGTGCTGATCGGCGTGGTAACGTTGGCCGGCAGCCTCCCGTATTTCCGCAAGGCATCGGCATGACTACTGAAGCTACCGTGAGCGCGGGCGCCGTCGATACGCGGTCGCTGGTGGTCGCGGTCGCCATTACCACGCTGGTGCAGGCATTGGTGTCGGTCGCCGTATTTTCCCCGCCTTTGCTCGCGCCAGCGGCGCAATTCGATCTTGGCGTCAGCGCGAGCACCGTCGGCATAGTCATCACCCTGATGTATATCGCGGCGAGCCTGTCGGCGCCGCGCGGCGGGGCGCTCGTGGCGCAGCATGGACCGCTGCGGGTGAGCCAACACTCACTGCTGTGGAGCGCGGGCGGGATCGCATTGTTCGCGCTGGCGTCACCGGTAGTCTGCGTGATCGGCGCATTCATGCTCGGCATGGGCTACGGACCGGTCACGCCGGCGAGTTCCGCCATACTTTCGACGCGCGCGCCCGAACGCATACGCAACGTCATCATGTCCATACGCCAGACCGGCGTGCCGCTCGGCGGCGCCCTCGCCGGCGCGCTGGTGCCGATGCTGATCGTCGCGTACGGTTGGCGCGTGGCCGCGCTGGCGGTCGGTGCGCTCTGCGCAGTGACGGCATTGGCGGTGCAGCCGCGGCGCGAGCTTTACGATGCGGGCCGCAGCAGGTCGCCGACCGCGCGCGTTTCGCACATGGACTTGCTGCGGATGGTCTTTGCCGCGCCTGCGCTGCGCAATATCGCATTGATCTCGTTCGCCTATGCCGCCGTGCAGATGTGCTTCACGACCTTTCTCGTGGTTTTCCTGACGGAGCGCGGCGGCCTTACGCTGGTAACGGCCGGCGCCGTGTTTTCCGCGGCGATGATCGCCGGCATCGTCGGCCGCATCGTGTGGGGCGCCGTCGCCGACATCCTGGGGAACGCGCGCATGGTGCTGGGGGCGTTGGGCGTAGTGATGGCGGCCTGTGCGTTCGCGATGACGCAAATATCGGCGCAATGGCCTTATGCGGGCGTAGTGGCGCTCGCGGTGGTATTCGGCGCGAGCGCGATCGGCTGGAACGGGGTGTTCGTCGCGGAGGTTGCGCGCATCGCGCCCGACGGCGATATCGCGCGTGCCACGGGCGCGACCTTGGGCATGACTTACTTCGGCGTGGTAGTTGGCCCGTTCCTATACTGGGCTATCGTCGCCGTCAGCGCGAGCTACGCCATTGCCTTTGCGGCGGTCGGGGTGTGCGCGCTGGTCGCGGGGCTCGCGTGTTTTCGTCGACTGGAACGCTCATGACGTCGGCTCTGACGCATGTCGTGTTCAAAGTCCGCGGCGAGCCGGATGAGGTCGCGGCGTTCGATGCGCGGCTGAAGCTGCTGTTCGCCGAGCACGGCTTCGCGGGCGAATGTGAAGAGCAGCATGCTGCCGGCGCGTTGCATTACGATCTCAAAGTGCAGGGTGGCATTCCCTTTCCGCCATTTGCGCTGGCTTCGAACGAGTTTCCGGACCTGACCGTGGTGGCGGAATGGATCGACGCCGGCAGCGGCGTGCGCGGTAGCGCGACCATCGCGCGCGGCACGTTGACGGAGCAGAAGGTCGAGAACCTCGCAGCATCCGGCGCCGGCCACGCGGTCGCGATCAGGATAGCCGCCGGCGGATATCTGAACCTTGCCCTGGCCGTGATACGCAGCGGCCGCGACGAGTGCCGAGGTTATATGCTGACGGGCAGGGAAGATGCGCTGTTCCGTATCACGCGCGACCTGGCGACCGGCGCCATAGAGCTGCTGGCCACGCAGGGCGCGGCCGAATGGAGCCGCGCGTGGCGTGTGCCCCGCGGCGGCGCCGTCGAATATCGCGATATCGACCCGGCGCAACCGCTGGCGGATGGCGATTTTCGCGAACTGGAAAAAGTCGCCCAGGAGTTCGTCGCGCAATGGATCTGGTTCGGCAACGGTCCGCGCGAGGAAATCGCCATCGAAGCCGAGCGCTATGAGCGCCTGGGCTATGCCGTGAGCGACGCCAACATGCGGTCAGCCGCGCTGCACCGGATCAAGGGCAGCGCAGGCAATGGCGACGACGGCGTTCACTACAGCACGCTCGATGCAGAAATCGCGTGGATCGAGGATGCGATCGCGCGCTGCTGGCTGGAAGGCTAACTGCCTTGAGGGTGTGAGAGCGATAGAGCGGGAGAGGGTTTTTTCGATACCTTCACGCCCTCACGTTCTTTACTCCAGCACTGGCGGCAATTGCGGCGTGAGCGCTGCGCGCTCCGCGGTGGCCTTGCCGTTCAGCGCAAAACCCACCAGCTTGCCGGACGCATCGTGGAACAGCGATTTAACGCCTTCTGCATCGGCTGTCACCGTCCACTTGCCTTCGATGCCGATGGGCGGCGGCGAGACTATGGTCGGGCACGCCGGGGTCTTGACGAGTACGGGCATCGCCGGGTAACTGACCGCTGTCTGCTTGCCGGCCAGCGTTGCCGCCAGCGCGCGCGCGGAGTGCATGATGGGCATCACGTAGGGCAACACCAGGCCTTCAACCTCCGAGCAATCGCCGAGCGCATAGACGTCCGGCGCGCTGGTTTCGTGATGGCGGTTAACGGCGATGCCGCGGTTGACCGTGATGCCGGCCGCAGTCGCCAGCGCAGTGCGCGATTTCAGGCCGACTGCCGACAGTGCGACGTCGGCGGTAAAGCTGTGGCCATTGGCGAGTGTGACGCGGAGCTTTTCGCCATCCGCATCGAGTGCGGAGACGCTGGTACCCAGATGCCAGACGACGCCAAGTTCCGCAAGCTTCTTCTGCAGGAGCGCGCCGCCTTCTGGCGGCAGCAGGCGTGACAGCGGATGCGCGGCGATGTCGATGACTTCGACCTTGTGGCCGCCGGTGGTCAGATCGTTCGCGAATTCACTGCCGATGAGGCCCGCGCCGATCAGCGCGACAGTGCATTTATCTTTCAATGCGGCGCGGAAGCACGCGTATTCGTCGAGATCGTTGACGGTCAGGATGCGGTCGGCCGCGCTGCCCTTGATCGGCAGCCGGATCTGGTCGGCGCCCAGCGCCAGTACGAGCTTGGTATAGGCGACCGTCTCGTCGCCAATTTTGATTGTGTGAGCCGCCGTGTCGATCGCGGTAATGCGCGTGTTGGTGCGCACCACGCCGTTCAGTTGCGTGGCCATCTGCTCCGCAGAATTGAGTGGGATGCTTTGCGGCGTCTTGCCGCTGCCGTGCGCGCTCGACAGCATGGGCTTCGAATAGAAATGGCCGCTGTCGGCGCTGATGATGGTGAGCGGTGTTTCCTTGTCGAGCTTGCGCAGTTCGCGTGCGACGTTGTAGCCGGCAAGCCCGCTGCCGAGGATGACGATGGGGTTCATGTGATGATGGACTCGTAAAGGTTGCGAAAGCGCTCATGCCGGCCCGGTGCTGCGGAGGCCGGCATGACTGGAGCGCGCTATTCTACTTCAGTCAGCATGCTGAAACGGCTCAGGCCGCAAGCAGCACCATTTCGAAATCGGCCTTCGCCACCCCGCAATCAGGACACGACCAGTCGGCCGGGATGTCTTCCCAGCGCGTGCCGGCCTTGATGCCGTGATCCGGATCGCCGGCCGCCTCGTCGTATACGTAACCGCAAACTATGCATTGCCACTTTTTCATGTCGATTCTCCTGTTCGTATCTAAGTTAGTTAGCCAAGGTCCTAAAAATTCTGTCTTCGTCGTTCCCGCGCAGGCGGGAACCCATGAGATTGAACCGTTTCTGGATACCCGCCTGCGCAGGTATGACGATAAATCCGGGGTGTCTTAGGCGGCGATTTTGGCGAGCGTCGCGCGGTAATGGTTGGCATGACGCTCTTCAACCTTGGCCAGCGCTGCGAAGCGCTTCGCGGCCTTGGCGAGGGTGTTCTGGAAGCGTTGCGCGTGCTCTTTCGATTCCACGATCTGCTCGTCCATTTCGGCCACCGCTTTGTGGTTGCCTTCCTGTTCGGCGAGGTGGCGGAACTGCGGATACATTTCGGTGTATTCGTAAGTCTCGCCGGCAATCGCCATTTCGAGTGCCTTCGCCGACGACATCTGGTCGGCGGGGTAGAGCAGATCGAGGTGGCCGAATGCGTGCTGCACTTCCTGGGCGGCGGTCTCCTCGAACACCTTGGCGGACTCAACGTCGCCGGCTGCGCGGCAGATTTTCGCGAAGTACATATACTTGATATGCGCCATCGACTCGCCGGCGAACGCGGCTTCGAGGTTCTTGATGGTGACGGATTCCGGTTTCATATGAGCTCTCCTGGTAGTGGTTAAACGCGATTTAATTGCTGCACGGAGAGCATCTTAGGTCGATGGGATCGATTGATCCAATGGATTGTTACAATATAATCGATAGTTTATTGCTATCGAAATGGGCAAGGGAAAAATCGAGAGACGAGAGACGAGAGACGAGAGACGAGAGACGAGAGACGAGAGACGTGGGGCGGAAACCCGTCTATCGTCGATCCTGCTTTTTCATCTCTCGATTTGGGCGGCTGGCAGCAGCGTAACGCCGGGCAGCTTGCAGGCGAGGATGGCGAGCCGCAGCGCTTCGACGGCCTGCAGGCGGGGAAAACTGGCGCGCCAGGCCAGCGCGATGCGGCGGCTGGGTTGCGGCGAGCTGATGGGCCTTACGGCAAGCAGCGGGCTTGCCGCTGATTTGCTCTCCGCCGCGGTGGATGGCAGCACCGTGATGCCTACGCCGGAGGCGACCATGTGGCGTATGGTTTCGAGCGAACTGCCTTCCAGCGATTGCTGCATGTTGCTGGCGCCTGCGCGCACGCGCGGGCAGGCCTGCAATACTTGGTCGCGAAAGCAGTTGCCGGCGCCGAGCAGGAGCAGCGTTTCGTTGCACAGCTGTTCGGCGGAAATTTTCGCTTTCTTGCTCCATGCGTGACTTGCCGGCATGACGACGCGAAAAGGCTCGTCGTAGACCGCCTGCGTGACGATGCCGGTATCGGCGTAGGGCAGCGACAGGATCGCCACGTCGAGTTCGCCGTTTCTCAGCAGTTCGCCGAGCTTGACCGTGAAATTTTCCTGCAGCAGCAATGGCATGTGCGGCGCGCGCTTGTGCACTATGGGTATCAGTTGCGGCAGCAGGTAGGGGCCGACGGTGTAGATGGCGCCGACGCGCAGTGGTGTGGCAAGCTGGTCCTTGCCCTGTGCCGCAATCTGTTTGATGGCGGCGGTTTCCTCGAGTACGCGCTGCGCCTGTTCGATGATGCGCACACCGAGCGGTGTTACCGTGACGTCAGACGTGTGGCGCTCGAACAGCGTAACGCCGAGTTCCTCTTCGAGCTTCTTGATCGCCACCGACAGGGTCGGCTGGCTGACGAAGCACTTCTCCGCCGCGCGCCCGAAATGGCGTTCGCGCGCGAGGGCGACGATATAGCGGAGCTCGGTGAGAGTCATTTGTTGGTGTGAAAGAGTGAACGGGTGAAGTAGTAGCAGGGTGGGGCGCACATTCACATATTCACTCTTTCACTCATTCACGCTTTCAATACCTTATGCTTTGCTTGTATATTGATGAGACAGGCTCTAAGTTGTCAACTCTTAACTTGCGACGGGAATACCAATGACAGTGACGACGAATACGCCGATAGGCTTCATCGGCCTGGGCATCATGGGCGCCGCGATGGCGAAGAATCTGCTCAAGGCGGGGTTCAAGGTTACGGTGCACAACCGCAGCCGCGGAAAAGTCGACGAACTCGTCGCGGCAGGCGCAAAGGATGGCGGCTCGTCAGCGGGCGTGGCGCGCGCATCCGAAGTCGTGCTGTTGTGCGTGCCCGATACGCCGGACGTCGAAAAAGTGCTGTTCGATGACGACGGGGTCATGTATGGCATCAAGCACAATTCGGTGGTGATCGACTGCAGCACGATCTCGGCGACCGCGACCGTCGATTTCGCGCGGCGCGTCACCGAGAAAGGCGCGCATTTCATCGATTCGCCGATCAGCGGAGGGCCCAAAGGTGCGATCGACGGCACGCTGTCGTGCATGATCGGCGGCGACGCGGCTATCGTTGAACGCTGCATGCCGGTCTTCAAGGCGATCGGCAAAACGTTCACGCATATCGGCGCGAGCGGCGCCGGCCAGTTATGCAAATCGTGCAACCAGCTCGTCAATACGGCGACCATGCTGGGAGTCGCCGAAGCGTTCGCGCTGGCAAAGAAAATGAACATCGATCCGTACAAGGTGCGCGACGCACTGCTGGGCGGCACCGCAAAAAGCTTCGTGCTCGAAAACCACGGCAAGCGTTTGCTCGACGGCACGCTGGCGCCGGGTTTTCGCTCCAACCTGATGCTGAAAGACATCAAGCTGGCGCTGGGCGCCGGCGTCGCCTGTGGGTCTTATATGCCGGTTACGGCACTCGGGGCCCAGATGCTGGCCGCGCTATGCGCGACCGGCCG
>CANJHY010000098.1:0-17722 GCA_947474275.1 Betaproteobacteria bacterium | reverse complement strand
CGCCGTCCTTTGCCGCGACTCGTAGTTCGGTCAGGTGCTTGCGTACCGCAGGAGATAAGCGGTCGATCGGAAGGACTGCGCGCTCGTAGATAGCGGCTTTTGCCTGCGCTTTGGTGCAGCCGCCGCGCTCGAACGTATTCGCGATTTCGGGCGGCATAAGGATCAGCGGTTCGCCGCCGCCCAATAGTCCGTGGCCGCCGCCGCCCGCGGTGCCGGCAATCAGCATCGATTGTGCGAACGTTTGTGCGAGGTCCTGCGGCGTGTTGCTGGCTGAGTCGACGACTTCGACCGAGCCGCCAATGCCGACTATCGTGACGACACTGGCGTCTTTGGCGAAACCGCGTTCTATATGCAGTGCAGGCCAGGGACTCGCGGCTTCATTCTCGGCGAAGCAGCAGGTGTACTTCGCGGGCTGGCCGAGGGTTGCCATGTCGAGTTCGCCGGGCTTGGCGCCTCCAATATTGCGTAGTGCAAGGCTCACCGCGCGTCCGATGGCCGCATTGGCGCGGTTACCCGGCCCCAGCACATTGCCTTCCACGTTCATGCCGAGTTCGGCGACGATAGGGCCGTTGACGATGACGATCGGCGTTGCGGAGCCGGTGGTAGTTGCTACGCCGACCAGATTGAATTCGGGGGCAGCAAGCGCTTCCACTGCTGCGCCGACGACCGGCAGGTAAGCGGGCAGGCATCCCGCCATCACCGCGTTGATTGCGATGTCGCGCCAGGTGGCTTCTTCGAACGCTGGCGGCAGCGTGATGACCACTTCGTTGCCGTCGAAGCCGCAATGTTCGAGCATCTGTTCGACGCGTTCGCGCGTTGGCGGCGTGACCGGCAGGCCGTCCGTCATTCCTGACGCGAACAATTCTTCCTGCGCTTTATCCCACGCCGCGTCGTTACTGCCTTGCCACACGTTCATGAGCGTTTCCGTGTCCTGTGAATTGCCGCTATGATAACGCGATGGGCAAACAGCAGCGCGCGCTGATCATTGGAGGTTCACTCGGCGGGCTGTTCGCGGCAAATTTGCTGCGCTCGATCGGCTGGCACGTCGAAGTGTTCGAGCGCGTTGCAGACGATCTTGCTACGCGCGGCGCAGGCATCGGCACTCACGACGAACTCTTTGCGGTGATGCGACGGCTCGGGGTCGCCATCGATTCGTCCATCGGTGTCGAGGTCCACGAGCGGATATGTCTCGACAGCGACGGCAGCGTGTTGCATAAGGTCGCACTCTCACAAATGATGACGGCGTGGGCGCGGATCTACCGGCCGCTGAAGGACATGTTGCCGGCGTCGCAATATCATTTCGGCAAGAATTTCGAACGCCTGGAAGAAGACGCAAACGGCGTCACGGCGGTTTTCAGCGACGGCACTACGTCGCGCGGCGATTTACTGATCGCTGCCGACGGCATACGCTCGGCCGTACGCGCGCAGATCCTGCCGCAGGCCGAGCCAAGATATGCAGGCTATATCGCATGGCGCGGCGTCGTCGATGAAAGTGCGGTATCGCCCGCGACCCACGCGGCGATATTCGGGCGCTATGCATTCGGTTTGCCGATAGGCGAGATGATGCTCGCTTACCCGGTGCCGGGGCGCGACAACGATGTGCGGCCCGGCCATCGCGGTTACAATTTCGTGTGGTACCGGCCGGTCGATTTCAAGACGAAATTGCCGCGCCTGGCGACCGATGCGAGCGGGCATTGTCACGGCGTGTCCATCCCACCGCCTTTGATCATGCCGGAAGTCGTGGCCGAGATGCGCGCGGAGGCGAAGGCGTTGCTGGCGCCCCAGATCTACGAGATCGTCGAACGGACGCCGCAGCCGTTTTTTCAGGCGATATTCGATCTTGAATCGCCGCGCATGGCGATAGGGCGAGTCGCGTTGCTTGGCGACGCTGCGTTCGTCGCGAGGCCGCACGTCGGCATGGGGGTGACCAAAGCTGCACTCGATGCGCAATGTCTCGCGCAGTCCATCGCTGCAGTCCCCGGCGATCTTCCGGCCGCGCTCGCGCGTTACGATGCCGAGCGGCGTTTGTTCGGCACGCGTGTGGTGGCGCGTTCGCGCCGGCTGGGTGCATATATCGAGGCGCAGTTAAAGCCGCCCGAACTGCGCACCGCGGAAGAATGCGATCAGCGGCCTGAAGTCGTGCTGCGCGAAATCGGCGCCAATCTCGCCAATATCAGTGAACTCGGCATGCCGGCGTAAATCCCGATCAGAATCCATACCAAAACTACAAAAATAATTATCAGCCGCAGATAACCGCGGATACACGCAGATAAAGATCCAAGGCCACCTTCTGGTTTTTGAACTTATCCGTGTTCATCTGCGTTTATCTGCGGTTCCAAACTGCTTTTGAGGCCGCTTCTAGTCGACTTTCGCACCCGAGCGCTTGACGACGTCGGCCCATTTCACGGTTTCTTTTTTGATCAACTCGGTGAATTCGCCGGGCGTGCTGCCGAGGCATGTGTTGCCGAAGGTCGCGAACTTTTCGAGCAAGGTCGGCGAGGTGCACGCCTTGTTGATTTCCGCATTGAGCCGGGCGACGATGGCAGGCGGCACTTTCATCGGCACGATGACGCCGGTCCACACCGTGACGTTATAGCCCGGGACGCCGGCTTCGGCGATAGTCGGCAGATCGGGAAACGGTCCTGCACGTGTCGTGCCGGTCACCGCCAGACCGCGCAAGCGGCCCGCTTTGACCAGCGCGGTGATCGAGGTGAGATTGTCGAATATGAGATGGACCTGGCCGGCGATCAACTCGGTATGGGCTACCGTCACCGCTTTGTACGGCACGTGCACCATGGGAGTTCCGGTCATCTGCTTGAACAGCTCGGCACTCAGATGTATGGTCGTGCCGTTGCCGGACGACGCGTAGATGAGTTTGTCCGGATTCTTCTTGCCGTAGTCGATCAGTTCGCGCACCGTTTTAACCGGCAGCGACAGCGTGACGGCGAGCAGGTTCTGCGAATTCGTGAGCCGCGCGACCGGCTGCAAATTGCGCCCGGCCTCGTACGGCCAGTTGGCAAGCAGGCTGTGATTGATCGCGAGCAGCGGCGTGTTGCCATAGCCTATGGTGTAGCCGTCGGGATTGGCATTTACCATCATCTCCATGCCGATGCTGCCGCTGCCGCCGGCCCGATTGTCGACTACGACCTGTTGACCCATCTGCTTGGTGAGTTCCGCCGCGAGTATGCGCGCGAGCGAATCGGCGCCGCCGCCGGCCGCCGAAGGCACGATGTAGCGGATCGGCTTTTCCGGATAGGCGCCGATAGCGGCCGTCGCTGCAAGCGCGGAAAACGAAATGACCAGTTTGCAGAACGTGCGTGCATTGATAATTCGCATGAGATTTTTCCAATCGTGGAAATTCGGGAACTCGGCTGCCAGTCTAGACCGCCGTGGACGCGGACTCAAGGAACGCACCGACCCGGTGCGTGCGCGGAAAAGCGGGCGATCGCGGAGCGACCCTGTAAAATACCGCCACGCTTTATATAAGAACGCACGGGATGCGCATAGTCGTATTGGGGGGGTACGGGAATTTCGGCGCTCGCATCTGCCGCGCGCTGTGCGAACGCGGCGGCGCCGAGGTGATCGCCGCTGGTCGCGATCCGGAGGGCGGCCAGCGTGCCACCAGGCTGGATGCGCGCATAGGCCGCGCGCGCCTCGACCTTTCCGCGCCTAATTTCGCCAGTACGTTGAATGATCTCTCGCCGGGCATAGTCGTGCATTGCGCCGGGCCGTACCAAAGCCAGGGCTATCACGTGGCCGCCGCGGCAATCGATGCCGGCGCGCATTACATCGATCTCGCCGATGGCCGCGATTTTGTCGCGAACTTCGCCGAGCGTTTGCATCCGCATGCGCGTGCCGCGGGCTTACTTGCGGTTTCCGGCGCCAGCACTTTGCCTGCACTGTCGTCGGCCGTGATCGACAGCCTCGCGCGGCGGCTCGCGCAAATCGAAGAGATAAAAATGGTCATTGCGCCCAGCCAGCGCGCGCGCCTCGGCACCGCGACGCTGGCCAGCGCGCTGAGCTACGCGGGCAGGCCTTTCAAATGGTTGTCCGGCGGCGAGTGGGTCGACGCCTACGGCTGGCAGGAATTGCAGCGCGTCGATATCGCGGGGCTGGGCACGCGCTGGGCGGCGGCGTGCGACGTGCCCGATCTCGCGTTGTTGCCGGCGCGCTATCCTGGTATCGCGACAGTCGAATTCCGCGCCGCGCTCGAACTCGGCATCGAGCACTACGCGCTGTGGCTCGCCGCAGCGCTGCGCAGGAAGGACGTGGCGCTGCCCATCGAGCATTGGGGCGCGCCGCTCAGCCGCATTGCGCGCGGGCTCAACTGGTTCGGCAGCGCGCGCGGCGGCATGCTGGTGAGCCTGATCGGCGCGCGTGAAGACGGCAGCGGTGCGCGCATCGAATGGCATTTGACCGCGGACGACAACCACGGCCCGGAGATCCCCAGCATGGCGGCGATATTGCTCGTGCAAAAACTGCTGCGCGGTGAAATCGCCACGCGCGGCGCATTTCCGTGCATGGGTTTTCTCACGCTGGCGGACTTCGAGGCCGAGTTCAAGCGCTGGCAAATCAGGACCGTGGTCAGAGAAGGCGCCGCGTGACGGATAATTGGAAAAACGGAGAACGCGATGACGGTATTTCCCGGTAAAGGCTATAACGAAGTCAAAGTCGGCGACACATTTGGCGCCGCGGTGACGATCACCGATGCGCACCTGGTGCTGGCCGCAGGCCTCATCGGCGACAGCCATCCGCTGCACATCAACCAGCAGTTTGCCGAGCAGACGCGGTTCGGCGGGCGCGTATTGCACGGCGTTTTTACCGGCGCGATAGTGGGCGGGCCGGTCGGCACGTTTTTCGCAGGCACTGGCATCGCGTACCTTGAGCACAATTGCCGTTTCACGAACCCGGTGCGCCCGGGCGATACGATTACGACGACGTGGACGATCACCGGTAAAAGCGACAAGCCCAAACACGGGGGAGGGCTCGTTGCATTGAGCGGCGTGTGCCGCAATCAGAAAGACGAAGTCGTGGTCGAAGCAGAGGCGAAAATGCTGGTGCGCAGCGCCTGACCAGCAGCAGCTTCCACGTGCCTTGATCGATCCTGGCCAGCTCCTGCATGACGGCGTTACGGCCACACTCTGGGCGGCATTTTCCAGTATACATGCTGGCACTACCGCGGGCGTTTTGTGCTTCTGCTAGCGCATGCACTCTGGCGGCGAATTGTCATACACTGCGCGTTCCATCCGGGCTACGCAATGCCGCTGCCGGTCAAGAAGAGGAGTGATGCATGAACCTGCCGTTAAAAAAAGCCGCGATCAAACTCAACGAATTGACTGCATGCGAGATCGTCGCGGCCATCGACGGGGGACGCACTACCTGCGAAGCAGTGGTGCGCGCCTGTCTCGAACACATCCAGTTGCGCGAGCCCGCGGTGCAGGCCTGGCAGTACCTGGATCGCGAACAGGCGATAGGGCAGGCCATCGCGCTAGATAAATCCGGCAAGCGCGGCCCGCTGCTCGGCGTGCCGTTCGGCATCAAGGACATCATCGACACCAGCGACATGCCGACCGAGTATGGTTCGCCGATTTACAAAGGCAATCAACCCAGGAACGAAGCGGCCTGCGTTGCCCTTGGGCGCAAGGCAGGCGGCGTGCTGATGGGGAAGACAGTGACGACCGAATTCGCCAACCGTCATCCGGGCAAAACGAAAAATCCATTCGACCCCGCGCGCACGCCCGGCGGCTCATCGAGCGGCTCGGCGGCCGCGGTCGGCGATTGCATGGTGCCGCTGGCGATCGGCACGCAGACGACGGGATCGACGATACGCCCGGCGTCGTTCTGCGGCGCGTTCGGTTACCGGCCGACTTGGGGAGATCTGCGCTTGTCGGGTGTGCGCGAAGCGGCGGGCTCGCTCGATACGCTGGGTTTGATCGCGCGTTCGGTCGATGATCTCGCGCTGTATCGCGACGTGCTGCTCGGCGTGAAGCCGGAACCGGTGCCCGAGTACACTGGGCCGCTGCGCGTGGGCTTTTGCCGCACCCATGTATGGCCGCAGGTCGAGCCGTATACGCAAAAATTGCTCGAAGGTGCGGCGCAAACGCTTGCCCGCGCCGGCATGCAAGTGCGCGATGTCGAGTTGCCGGCGGATTTCGAGCCCATTCTCGATGCTCACCTCGCGATATCGAGCTTCGAGTTCTCGCGCAACTTCGCCTACGAAATCGAACGCCACTGGGACAAGATCAGCGCCACGCTGCGCGAGAACCGGTTGAAGAGCGGTCTCGAATGCAGCTTCGAGCGTTATCGCGAAGCGCGTGCGTTTGCGGCGCAGTGCCGGCGCGCGTTTACGGATGTGGTCAAGGATTACGATGTCCTGCTCACCGCGTCGGCGACCGGCGAAGCGCCGGTCGGACTTAACACGACAGGCAATGCCAACAATTGCCTGATCTGGACCACCTTGCACGTGCCCGCGGTGACGATGCCGGTCTTTAAAGGGCCGCATGGTTTGCCGGTGGGTGCGCAGATCATCGGCAAAGCCGATGGCGACCGCGCATTGTTTGCAGCGGCACGCCGCATTTACCAGGCACTCGCCTGAGCGCAGTCCATCTGTTGTTTCCGGGGGGGAAAACCGCATGGCCAAGCCGCTGCTGCAAACGACGATAGCCGGTAGTCTGCCCAAGCCCGCGTGGCTCGCCCAGCCCAATGAACTGTGGGCGCCGTGGTTGCAGCCTGCGCAAAGGCAAGGACGTGATGGTGGGGGCGATCTCCGTTGCCACGGAGAAGGCCGAAACCCCGGCACGACGTCGTGTGCACGACTGATGATGCGCCGGTCCGCGCGCTGGGCCATTTACTGACGAGAGCGAGCAATATGCATCCATCGGCAATGAATCTCGGCAAGGCGTTCTTCGACACTTACGCCGAGGGCATTTTAGAGGGCAGGGTCATCGATCTCGGCTCGCAGGACGTTTACGGTTCGCTGAAGAGCGTCTGTCCCGCGCACCTGGCGTATACCGGCGTGGATTTCGTTGCCGGCAAAGGCGTCGACATCGTGCTCAACGACCCCTATGTGCTGCCGTTCGAAAACAACGCGGTCGACGTCATCGTGTCGAGCTCCGTATTCGAGCATGCCGAAATGTTCTGGCTGATATTCCTGGAGATCATCAGGGTGTTGAAGCCGGAGGGCCTGTTCTACCTGAATGTTCCCTCGAATGGCCCGTTTCACCGCTACCCGGTGGACTGCTGGCGGTTTTACCCGGACAGCGGCAATGCGCTGGTCAAATGGGCGCAAAGAAATCACTACGATCCGCTCCTGCTGGAGTCTTTTACCGCGCGCCAGGATGGCGACGTGTGGAACGACTTCGTTGCCGTATTCCTGAAAGACAAGGCCTGCCTGTCGCGCCATACGGACAGGATGCTGGATTCCAGGCGCGACTTCGCGAATGGAATCAGTACCAATGACAAAGGCGTGCAGAGCGCGTTTATCAACGAAAAGGCCCAGCCCGAGGACCTCGAAAAGCTCAGTTTGATAGGGTCCGTCCTTTCCGGCGCAGTCAGGGCCAAGTAATCGGGGCCATACACGCGCGTCCCGAGACTGCGGCCACGTAATTCGGCTACACTATTGCTTTACCCGTAACCGCGACCCTTGGACGGAGCTCATATGCAGGCAAAAACTCAAATTCTGGCGCTGGCGCTGGCAGGCGCCACGGCACTCGGCGCGAATGGCGCGATGGCTGCAGACGCTCCGTCGACATTCGCCGACAACTGGTATCTCGGCGCAGGCTTGGGTTCGGCGCGTGCCAAGTTCGAAGACTCGAGCGTCACCGCGGTGCTCGCCGGCACCGGCACGACGGCTACTACGACCAGCCGCAAAGAAAACAACATCGAAGGCAAATTGTTCCTCGGTTACCAGTTCAACCGGTTCGTCGCTGCCGAGGGCGGTTATTTCCGTCTCGGCAATTTCGCATTCGATACGACGACCGCGCCGGCCGGCACCGTGCACGGCGACCTGAAAAACCGCATGGGCTGGAATCTCGACGTCGTCGGCAGCGTGCCTATCGTCGCCGAAAAGTTCATGTTGCTCGGACGCCTCGGCGTGCAGAGTTCGAAAACGACTGATCTCTTCGCGGGCACCGGCGCGGCCCGCACGCTGGCCAATCCGTCGCCGAGCCGCAACCTCGTCAGCTACAAGTACGGCCTCGGTGCCGAATTCGATTTCACCAAAAATATCGGCGTGCGTGCCGAGTGGGAACGTTATCGCGTGAGCGACGGTTTCAGCGGCAAAATGAACGTGGACGCGATCACCGCGAGCCTGCTCTACCGCTTCTGATCGTTTTCGATCAGGCGTAAAAAAGCCGGGGCAACCCGGCTTTTTATTTGCCTGCTGCGCGTGCGTTCAGTCGACTTTGATCGCCGCCGCTTTCACCACTTTTGACCACTTCGCCATTTCGGCGGCGATGTAAGCGGCAAATTCCTCCGGCGTGTTGTCCATCGGCTCGGCGCCGATCGAATAGAGGCGTTCGCGCGCGTCGGGCTCGCGCAGGGCGCGCGAGACTTCCGAATTCAGGCGCTGCACGATCTCGCGCGGCGTGCCGGCAGGCGCCAACAAGCCGTACCATGAATTCACCTCAAAGCCGGCAAGGCCAGCCTCCGCCATCGTCGGAATATCCGGCGTGCCTTTCCAGCGCTTGGCCGTCGTTACGGCGAGCGCGCGCAATCGTCCTGCTTTCACTGCCGGCATTCCCGTGACGATGCCGTCGAACAGCATCGTTATCTGACCGCCCATCAGGTCGGTATGCGCGGGCGTAAGTCCTTTGTACGGTATGTGCGTGGTTTTGATACCGCCCATCATATTCAGGAGTTCTATCGCGAGGTGCGATGCCGTGCCGTTGCCCGAAGACCCCGCCGTGAGTTGACCGGGATGTGCTTTCGCGAACGCAATCAACTCCGTCACCGAGCGGGCAGGAATTGATGGATGCACGACGAGCACGTTGGCGATCGATGCGAACAGCAGGATGGGCGCAAAATCCTTTACCGCATCGAACGGCAGTTTCGGATAGAGGAAAGGATTGACTGCGTGCGCGAACGCCGGTTCGAGCAGCGTGTAGCCGTCGGGCGGCGCTTTGGCGACGATCTCGGTGGCGATGTTGCCGCTGGCGCCCGGACGAATATCGACGATCACCTGCTGGCCCCATTTCTCGGTGAGCTTTTGCGCGATGGTGCGCGCGGCAACGTCGCTGGGGCCGCCGGCGGCGAAGCCAACGACCAGGCGGATCGGTTTGCCCGGATATTGCTGGGCGTATGCGCCGGCGGTGACTGCCAGCAAAGCGGTTGTCGAAATGATCGCTGCGATTCTCATTTTTTCCTTTATCTGACTTCTGAAGCCTGCTTCTAGTCCACTTTGGCGCCGGACGCCTTGACGACCTGCGCCCACTTGTTAATTTCGCTGTCGATCAGCCGCGCGAACTCGGCAGGCGGCATTGCACGCACTTCCACGCCGGAGGCGAACAGGCGGTCTTTGACTTCCTGCGTCTGCAGCGAGGCGAGCGCAGCATTGCTGAGCGCGGTGACGGCAGCGGGCGGCATGCCGGCGGGACCGAGCAGGCCGAACCATGCCGTCGCGGCATAGCCAGGCAATGCGGCTTCGGCCATGGTCGGCATCTCCGGAATCGACGGCGAGCGTTTTTCTCCGGTCACGGCGAAGGCGCGCAGCCGGCCCGCCTTGACCAGCGGGATCGACGACGATAGGCTCGCGAACATGAGATCAAGCTGGCCGGAGAGCAGCGCGGTGAGCGACTCGGATGCGCCCTTGTAGGGGACGTGAACCATCTTGATGCCTGCCATGGTGGCGAACAACTCTCCCGACAGGTGCACTGTAGTGCCCGAGCCCGATGAACCGTAATTGAGCTTGCCGGGGTTTGCATTGCCGAGCGCGATAAGTTCCCTGATCGATTTTGCCGGCACGTAGGGGTTGATGACCAGGATGTTCGGGTTTTCGCCCACCAGCGCCACCGGCGTGAAATCGCGCTGCGGGTGATATGGCAGCTTCGAGTACAGTGCGAGGTTGATGGCGTGCGTGCCCACCGTTCCCATCATCACCGTGTAGCCGTCGGCGGGGCTTTTCGCAGTCAATTCGGCGGCGATGTTGCCGCCGGCGCCGCCGCGATTGTCGACCACGAGCGCCTGCCCCAGCTTGTCGCGCATCTGCGGTTCCAGCGCGCGCATGATGATGTCGGCAGCGCTGCCGGCGGTAAACGGAATGTAGACGCGAATTGCGCGCGCCGGATAGGATTGCGCACAGGCTGGCGCGGCAGCGAACGCGGCCAGCAGTAAGGCGATGTGCAGCGACGCTCGCATGATTTCTCCTCCGCGCGGCTCTGGTGGCCGCAGGGAGCGAAGCGTATCACGACGCGCCACCGGCAACCAGATTCGGCCGGCCGCAGGGCGAAATGTCATAATGTGAATCATCCAGTTTCCGCGAGACAGCGCTATGCAGCTTTCCGGCTTTCCCTTTGGCGTCACCGACTGGTCGAAAATCGAGCGCACCGAGCACCCGGGCGCGACCGGCACTTCGTACTGGCGTACGCAGGATTGCGGCGGCGTGCGTGTGCGCATCATCGACTACACGGCGGGCTATCTCACCGGCTACTGGTGCGCCAAGGGGCACGTGTTCTACTGCCTCGAAGGCGAGCTGCAGATCGAGCTCGAAGACGGCCGCAAATTCGACCTGGTGCCCGGCATGAGCTTTCAGGTCGCGGACAACGCCGAGCGTCATCGCAATTACACGCGCACCGGCGCAAAATTTTTCGTCGTCGACTGAACCTCAAGGAAAGACATCATGACCGCCACCGCAACGCCCCGACCGCCCTTGCCGCCATTCACCCGCGAAACCGCGGTGCAGAAAGTGCGCATGGCCGAAGACGGGTGGAACTCGCGCGATGCCGAGAGGGTATCTCTCGCCTATACCGTCGACAGCACGTGGCGCAACCGCGCCGAGTTCTTGGCCGGCCGCCCGGCCATCGTGCAGTTCCTGCAGCGCAAATGGACGCGCGAGCTCGATTACCGCCTGATCAAGGAATTATGGGCGTTTGCCGATGCGCGCATCGCGGTGCGCTTTGCATACGAGTGGCGTGACGACTCGGGCCACTGGTTCCGCTCGTACGGCAATGAAAACTGGGAGTTCGACGAAATGGGCCTGATGCGCCTGCGCATCGCCAGCATCAACGACCTGCCGATCGCCGAAGCCGATCGCAAGTACCATTGGCCGCTAGGCCGCCGGCCCGACGATCACCCGGGGCTTTCCGCTCTCGGTTTGTGAGCGCCGCAACCGAGTGCCAGTGCCGCCATCCCTGAATCCGCCGCCCAAGGGCGACCTCGTCCATCTCGCGCGCCTGTGGCGGTTTCTTGCGCCGTACAGTACGCGTCTGGTCATCGCGCTCGCCGCTCTGGTGACTGCCGCGGGCTGCGTGCTCGCGCTGGGGCAGGGCCTGCGCTACGTGATCGACGCCGGGTTCGGCAGCAAGGACCCGCACCTGCTGAATCTTGCGCTCGGCGCCGTGGTCGCGGTGTCTACGTTGCTTGCCTGCGCGACGTGGACGCGTTTCTATTTGATGATGAGTGTCGGCGAGCGCGTCATTGCCGATCTGCGCCAGGCCGCGTTTGCCCACGTGCTGACATTGTCGCCCGCGTTTTTCGATTCGTCGCGCACCGGCGAGATTTCTTCGCGCCTGACCAACGACAGCGAGCAACTAAGGCAGGTGATCGGTTTCGGCGTTTCGATGTTCCTGCGCAACGGGCTCATGATGTTGGGCGCTTTGGTCATGTTGTTCGCAACCAGCGCCAAGCTCGCCGCGTTCATCGTGCTAGGCGTGCCGGCGACCTTGATACCCATCTTGCTGATGGGGCGGCGCGTGCGGCGGCTGTCGCGGGTGAACCAGGACCGCGTGGCCGACGTGTCGGCGCACATCGATGAGTCGCTGCACGAAATCCGCACCGTGCAGGCGTACCGGCACGAGGAGCGCACGCGCGAGCGTTTCGCGGCAGCGGCCGAATCTGCCTATGAGGCAGGGGTCGATCGCATCCGCGTCAAGGCATGGCTGATATCTCTGGTGATGCTGATCGGTTTTTGCGCCGTCGGCGTGATCCTCTGGATCGGCGGGCATGACGTGTTTGCCGGACGGCTTACAGCTGGCGAGTTGTCGGCATTCGTGTTCTATGCCGCCATCGTCGCGGGCAGCGCCGGTGTGGTGTCGGAAGTGTGGGGCGAAATTCAGCGCGCGGCGGGCGCTACCGAGCGGCTGATGGAATTGCTCGACGTCGAGCCCGCGCTGGTGGTTGCAGCGCCGGCCATAATTTTGCCGTCGCGCGTAACTGGCGCAATCCGCTTCGACGAAGTGACATTCGCCTATCCGACGCGCCCTGAAACGACTGCGCTGGGTCCGGTGTCGTTCACCATCAGCCCGGGCGAGCGCGTCGCATTGGTCGGTCCGTCGGGCGCGGGCAAGTCCACTGTTTTCGCGCTGATTCTGCGCTTCTACGATCCGGCGTCGGGTCGCATATTGCTCGACGGCGCCGACATCAGGCATTGCGAACCGCGCGACCTGCGCCGCGCGATCGCGCTGGTGCCGCAGGATCCGGTGATTTTCGCTGCCAGCGTCGCGGAGAACGTGCGCTTCGGGCGTCCCGAGGCAAGCGATGCGGACGTGCGCGAGGCTTGCGTTGCCGCGCACGCGCTGGAGTTCATTGAGCGTTTGCCGCAGGGGTTCGATACCGATTTGGGCGAGCGCGGCATCAAGTTGTCGGGCGGGCAGCGTCAGCGCATTTCGATTGCGCGCGCGTTGCTTGCCGACCGCCCCATACTGTTGCTGGATGAAGCGACGAGTTCGCTCGATGCGGAAAGCGAGCGCCAGGTCGCAGCAGCGCTGGAGAAACTCGAAAAAGGCCGCACCACGCTGGTCATCGCGCACCGGCTGGCGACGGTGCGTCACGCCGACCGCATCATCGTCATCGACCGCGGTCGCATCCACTCGGTCGGCACGCACGATGAATTGCTGCGCGCGGATGGTCTTTATGCGCACCTTGCGCGATTGCAGTTCGTGGCAAAAGGCGAAGTCGCGTAGGGTGGGCAACAAGTTGCCCATCCTGCAAGGTGGTTACTCGGCTTTGAGCTCCGCTGTAGCGACGACCTTCTGCCATTTGGGAATTTCGCGCCGGATGAGATCGGCGAACGCTTCCGGCGTGGTGGTCAACGGTTCGAGTCCGGCGCTGGCAAAGCGCTGGGTGGTGGCGGGGGATTTCAGCACGCGCGCGAGTTCGGCGTTGGTTTTCATCAAGATCGCGCGCGGCGTGCCGCCGGTAAACATCAGGCCGTACCACACGTCGAATTCGTAGCCGGCTACGCCTGCTTCGCCGATCGTCGGCAAATCGGGCGCGGCCCGTGAGCGTTGTGCGCCGGTGACCGCCAGCGCCCTGATTTTGCCGGATGCGATATGCGGCAGGATGGTTGCAACGCCGACTATCGCCACCTGCACTTCGCCGGACAGCAGCGCGGTCATGCCCGGCCCCGTGCCTTTGTAGGGCACATGCACCAGCGAAATCCCGGTGGTGATCTGCAGCAACTCAGTGCCGAGATGCGCGGCGCCACCGCTGCCGCCGGAAGCGTAAGTGATGCTGCCCGGACTCTTGCGTGCCAGCGCAATGAGTTCTTTGACCGAACGCGTGGCGAGCGAGGGATGGACGGCCAGAATGGATGGCTGGTTGGCCGCCAGGGAAACGGGTGCGAGGTCCTTTTGCGTGTCGTACGGCAGATTGCGATAGAGCGCTGGCGCAAAGGTGATGTGCCCGCTGCTCCCCAACAACATCGTGTAGCCGTCGGGCGCTGCCTTGGCTGCGAGCGCAACGCCGATGACGCCGCCGCCGCCGCTGCGATTGTCCACGACGACCGATTGGCCCCAACTTTCCGTCAGGCCCTGTGCTATCAGACGAGCGATGATGTCGGTACCGCCGCCGGGCGCGACCGGTACCAGCAGGCGAATTGGTTTGTCCGGATAGGTTTGCGCGCAGGCGGGCAGAGCCCCGGCGAAGGCCGCTACGACTGCAGCAAAACAACACGACAATAAAGGGTTCAAGTTCTAGAATGCCTGTACGCAAAAAAATACGGCGGCTTGCGCGGAAGAGTATAGCAATGTCGCATGCGCTTTCGTTGCGCGCGGTCGAGGTGGCGTGATGGCCAGTCAATCGCGCATGTCCGCCGTGTTCCTTGTACATGGCAGTCCGATGAATACGCTGGCGCACAACCAGTACACCGAGGCGTGGAGCCAGTTGGGCGCCGCGATGCCGCGCCCGTCGGCGATATTGGCGGTGTCGGCGCATTGGTATCTTCCCGGCACCGCGATCACCGCGATGCAGACGCCCAGGACCATCCACGATTTCGGCGGGTTTCCGCAGGCGTTGTTCGATTTTCAATATCCGGCGCCGGGCGGCCCCGCGCTGGCGCAGCGCGTGCGTGAAATCCTCGCGCCGTTGGCGGTGCGCGCCGGCCTACGATTGGGCATTGCGCTTCAACGATGTCGTGCGCGACCATGCGCCGCTGCTGGAGCTATCAGAAGCTCGGCAACGACGCGCGCCTGTCGGTGCCGACCGCGGAACATTATCTGCCGCTGCTCTATATCATGGGGCTGCAGGGCGAAAAAGAATCCATCAGGGTGGTGGTCGATGGTATCCAGAACGCGTCGATCAGCATGCTGTCGGTCGTGGTTGGAAACCAAGGATGAATGGCCCGAGGCCACGTAGGGATGAAAGATAAGAAAATTTCATCTGCGTTTATCTGTGTTTATCGGCGGCTGGTTTTTATTTCAGATTTTGGGTTCTAAGTTAAAATTCGCACTTCAAATAATAATTTCAAGGGGCAGGCATGCTGATCGTCGATTCGCAGGTTCATATCTGGGGCGCCGACACGCCCGCGCGCCCGTGGCCCAAGCGTGCCGAGGCGCAGCGCCCGGTTCCGCTGGGCGCCGACGATCTGTTGCGCGAGATGAACGAAGCGGGTGTAGACCGCGTGGTGATCGTCCCGCCGTCGTGGGAAGGTGACCGTAACGACCTCGGCATCGCTGCCTCAGCCGCGCATCCGCAGCGTTTTGCCGTGATGGGCCGGCTCGATCCGCAGGATCCGAAATCGCGCGGCCAGCTCGCCAACTGGCGCCAGCAGACCGGCATGCTGGGGCTGCGTTTCACGTTTCACATCCCGGTGCTGGTCACGCTGCTCACCGAAGGCCATATGGACTGGGTGTGGGGCGAGGCTGAAAAAGCCGGCGTGCCCGTCTACGTGCTGGTGCCGCAGCCGCTGGTGTATCTCATCGACAAGGTGGCGCAGAAATATCCGGGCCTGAAGATCACCATGGACCACCTGTCGCTCTCGAGCAGCAAAAAAGACGCCGAAGCGTTTCACGATCTCGACATGCTGCTCGCGATTGCCGAGCGTCCGAACGTCGCCGCCAAGGTTAGCGCGCTGCCGTGTTATTCGACGGGCAAGTATCCGTACAAGGAACTGCACGATTACATCCGCCGCGCGTACGACGCATTTGGCCCCAAGCGCCTGTTCTGGGGCACCGATCTGTCGCGCTCGCCGATTACGTACCGCCAGCATGTCACGATGTTCACCGAAGAAATCCCCTGGCTCACGAGCGAAGATAAGGAATGGATCATGGGCCGCGCGGTGTGCGAATGGCTGGATTGGAAGATCTGACCATGGCGAAAAAAACTTCCGGCAAAAAGCCCTCAGCTTCGAATGGACACGACCCGCACCGCGTGATGCAGAACGGCGTCGCGCGCACCTTGGGGATGCGCATCGTGTCCGTTACGAAGAAAAAAGTCGTCGCCGAAATGCCTGTCGACGAGCGGCATATGAACCGCAACGGCCGCGTGAACGGCGGCGCGCTGATGGCGTTCGCCGATGCGCTGGGCGCGATGGGCACGGTGGCCAACCTGCCGCCCGGCCATTTGACGACAACACTCGAATCGAAAACCAATTTTTTCGCCGCGGGTGCGGGGCCGGTAATTCTCGGCGTGTCGAAGCCGCTGCACATCGGGCGCAGCACCAACGTGTGGCAGACGACTCTCAAGAATGCCGATGGACGCGTGGTTGCGATCATCAGCCAGACGCAGATGGTGCTGGCGCCGCGGGAGAAAAAAGAAGGGTGAATGGCGAAGGGAAGAATCTCCCATCACGCTTTTATCGCCTTGTTTACCCGCGGCATGACCTCGTTCGCCATCAACTCCATCGAGCGTTTGGCGAGTCCCGCGTCCACCCAGTCCATGCCGGCATAAACGATTTCACCGAAGTCGCCGATTTCTTCGCGCAGTTTCAGTATCTGATCGACCACATTGTTGACGGTGCCGCATAGCACCAGGCGGCCCACCATGTAGTCGTCGGTCAGTTCGCTGTCGTCCTGCGTCTCGCTGGTCTTGAAAATGATGTGGCGTTTGGAGATCATCATTTTCCTCAGCAGCATGTTCCAGTAATAACGGTACGGGCTGTTGGGGTCGGTGCGGCCGTAGCGCTGCGCGGTCTGTTCGTCGTCGGCGACGAAGATGGTGCGCGCCACTCGCCAGTCGGCAACATCCGCCACCAGCCCCGCGCGTTTTTTTCCCTCTACGTAGTTCGTCCAGTGGCTCGGCAACCAGTGTGAAAGCAGGAAGTTGGCAGAGAGCGGATGGAAGTCGCGTTCGCCCATCGCGATCACGCCCTTGGAAAAAGGCGCCACCACGGTGCCGACGATTTCCGGCCGCGGCTTCTGGAA
This sequence comes from Betaproteobacteria bacterium, assembly GCA_947474275.1. Lineage (GTDB taxonomy): Bacteria > Pseudomonadota > Gammaproteobacteria > Burkholderiales > SG8-41 > PALSA-1004. Next base: position 929 of record CANJHY010000098.1, on the reverse strand, counting down.
AGGTTTGTACATCACGCCGCGCTGGATTTCGGCCACGCTCGTCTTCTCGGTCGTGACCTTGAAGCGGTTGCCCGGCAAATCGATGTTGTAAGGCGGGTCGCGCTCCCAGATGGCGAGGATGACGTCGATGGCTTCGGCGAATATTTTATTGCGGTCTTCCTGCAACAGGCCGAGGGCCTCGGCGTCCGAAGAAAGAGCGCCGGGGCTGATGCCAAAAATGAAGCGGCCTTTCGCGAGGTGGTCGAACATCGCGGCGTGGGATGCGACGAGCGTCGGGTGCGTGTGCGACAGATTGGAGGTGCCGGTCGCAAGCTTGATGGTCTTCGTCGCGTGGATCAGCGACGCCAGAAAAATAAAACTGTTGGTGACGTTCTCGGATTTCTCGGTCAGGTGCTCGCCGACGAATGCGTCGTAAAACCCGAGCCGGTCCGCGAGAATGATCGCTTCGCGGTCTTCCTCCAGCGTTTCCGCGGGTGCGCGATGCGCCGGATGCATGGGCATCGTGAAGTAACCAAGTCGCATGAAGTGCAATCCTTTTTTTCGGCGGGGCCGCGGCTGGAATCCTGATAATAATATGAAATACCCGATGCGGCGCGCCTTGCTAGACCGCGGATAAACGCGTAACCTTTTTTACGCAATGCCACGCGCTTGTACGGTTTCAAATAAAGAAGTTTGAAACTGCTAATATACGAAGCTAACCCCGCTGCACACAGCGAGATCTCCCGCCCCCAACTCCCCCCCACAAGTATTTCCATTGATCGATCAGACAGAGGTGAAATAATGAGCGGCTATCCGAAAATCATCCACACCGAAGAAGGCATGCGCGACGGGCTGCAGATCGAAAGCCCGGACATTCCGCTCGAGGCTAAAGTCCGCCTTCTCAATGCGCTGTCGGAAACAGGCCTCAAGGAAATCGCGGTCGGCTCTTT
>CANJHY010000097.1:0-17799 GCA_947474275.1 Betaproteobacteria bacterium | reverse complement strand
GAAACGCATGGCCGTATTACGTCTACAGTAGAGCAATTCACTGCAAAAACGCCCTCTATCGACCCAACAATGTTTCAACTTCCTGAAAAGCAGCGCGCCGAGCGATTATTTGTTTGTTTGCTGATGCTGTGTCCGACAGGCTGCTAGAGCAGACGCTGGCTGCGTTTGAAACCCGCAAAGGCAGCCAGGTTGCGGTATTGATCGTGCCGACGACCCAGACCGAGACGGTCGAGCAATACGCTGTGCGCGTCGAAGAGAAGTGGAAGCTCGGGCGCAAGGGGGTCGATGATGGTGTTTTGCTGCTGATCGCAAAAGACGACCGCAAGTTGCGCATCGAAGTCGGCTATGGTCTGGAAGGCGTGCTCAATGACGCCACTGCCAAGCGCATCATCGCGGACGAAATCACGCCGCGCTTCAAGCAGGGCGATTTTTACGGCGGCATCACGGCTGGCGTCGAACGCATGATCAAAGTCATCGACGGCGAGTCGCTGCCGCCGCCCACAGCGCAGTCGCAAGCGAGTCAGACGGGTAATAATGGCGTCGATATCAATACGCTGCTCTTCATCGGGTTTATTCTGGTCTTTGTGGTAGGCAGCATACTGCGTGCCATATTCGGACGGTTTCTCGGTGCGGGTATCATCGGCGGCGCCGCGGGTTTTATCGCTTGGATGCTGGGCGGGGCGGTGGTGATGGCGATCATCGTTGCCATCGTCGCGTTTATATTTTCACTCTTCGGTGGCACGAGCGGCGGCTTTGGTGGCGGTGGTTTCGGCGGCGGCGGATTTAGCAGCGGCGGCGGATTCAGCGGCGGCGGCGGCAGTTCAGGCGGCGGCGGTTCGTCGGGAAGCTGGTGACATGAATAGCTCACGTTTCTTCAAGCATTTGTTCGCGCCTCACTGGATCGTCAACCGCGCGTTTCCGCGGCGTGCTCTGGATGCGATTGAAGCCGCGATAGCCGCATCTGAAAAGACCCATGACGGCGAACTGCGCTTCGCCGTCGAAGCAGGCCTGCATCCGCTGCCGCTATGGCGCGGCCAGACCCCGCGCCAACGCGCGGAAGAGGTATTTGCGGCTTTGCGCGTGTGGGACACCGAACACAACAGCGGCGTGCTGATTTACGTGCAGCTCGTCGATCGCCGTATCGAAATCGTCGCCGACCGCGGCATCAGCGCCAAGGTCGCGCAAACAGAATGGGATGCCAGCTGCCGGCGCATGGAAGAGGCTTTCAGGGCGGGGCGCTTCGAGCAGGGCACGCTCACGGCCGTAACGGAGATCACCGCACTGCTGGCGCGGCACTTCCCGCCCGGCGGTGCAAATCCTAACGAGCTGCCGGATCGGCCGGTTATTTTGTGAGGCGTGAGGCGTGAGGCCGAAGGATTCAATCGCTTTTCCCCCTCACGCCTCACGCCTAACGCCGCCTGTCGATTCCTTCCTCCTGCTGTTAGAATATAGTCACGGAGCGCGCTTTTCGAGCGCGGCTCCATCTGTTTCCAGCCAAGGATATTGAATGAAGACAGCAACAAGCCGTCTGCGCGGCGTCGAGCACGACATTATCCAGCAGCCTCGAGCGAGCGATATCGCGCCGTATTACGAACCGCAGGGCAATGAAGTGGCGATTTTCGAGGCCGCTTACCGCAAGCGCCTGCCCGTGATGCTGAAAGGACCGACCGGCTGCGGCAAGACGCGCTTTCTCGAGCACATGGCCTACCAGCTGAATCGCGCGCTGGTCACTGTGTCATGCCACGAAGATCTGACGAGTTCTGACCTGGTCGGCCGCTTCCTGCTCGAAGGCAGCTCAACGGTATGGCAGGATGGCCCGTTGACCCGCTCGGTAAAGGCCGGCGCCATCTGCTATCTCGATGAAATCGTCGAGGCGCGCACCGATTCGACCGTCGTCATTCACTCGCTCACCGACCACCGGCGCCGGCTCACCATCGAAAAGAAGGGCCAGGAAATCGACGCGCACGAAGATTTCCTGCTGGTGATTTCGTATAACCCCGGCTACCAGACGGTGCTGAAGGACCTGAAACCGTCAACCAAGCAGCGCTTTATCGCCATTAATTTCGATTTCCCGCAGGAAGACGTCGAGCGCAAGATCGTCGTCAACGAAGTGCCGGGCATAGATGCCGAACTGGCGGCGAGGCTCGTCGCTACGGGGCGCAAGGGCCGCCTGCTGAAAGACCATGGCCTCGAGGAAGCGACTTCCACGCGCGCGCTGGTCTATGCGGCGAACATGATCAATGCCGGGCTCGATCCGGTCAACGCGTGCCAGGTGGCGATGGTCAATCCGCTCACCGACGACGTCGAGCTCGCCGAAGCGTTGATGGAAATCGTCAAAGCGCATTTCAACTGAGTTTCCCGGCAGTCCCAACTGAATGGCCGCCGCCGTTTCTACAGCCGCATCGTCCGCCGCGATCGATAAGGCGCTCGCGAATTTAGGCGCGCAGTCGTTTGTCGCGCATAGCGACGTCATCGATGCGCTGCCGGCATTGCGGCATCACGGCGACGACATTGCGCTCGTCTGGCTCGATGCGGTAAAACGCCTTTTCCTGCATGACCGCGAAGCCGGCAAGGCGTTCGTGCGCGGCAGTCGCGAAGCCGAAAAAATCTCCGAGACTGTGCTGCCGTGGACCACACAGGCGCTGGAATTCCTGCAATGGCCGGGCCCGGCCACGGCCGTCGAAGCGTTCATGAAAAATCTGCCGCGCGCGTTTGGCACGCTCGGACACGCCGGCGAGCGCCGCTGGGCGGAAATCGGTTTCATGTGGTACGCGCGGCACGCCGATAGCGGACGCACCTATTTCGCGGCGCCGGTGCTCGACCTGGCCTGCCGCCAGGGCATAACCGGCATCGAGCAATTGTGCGAACCGATGGAAGAGTTGTTCGATTCGCGCAAGTTGATGCTCGCGAGTTACCTGGTCGGCGCGATCCGCGTGCGCAATCTTCTTGGCGTGCAGGCGGTGCTGTCGTGGGCGCTGCGCGGCGCCGACATCATGCAGTCCGGGCGCGCGCGCGGCGAAGCTTACTTCCGTCTTGAAAGCGAAGAGAGCCTGTCGGTGCTGCTCGACCACCTGCCGGGTTACCGCATGAACGAGCGCAACCGGCTGCTCACTTTGCTGCTCAACATCTGGTACGAGCGGCCATTCGAGTTGAAAGAAAGCACGTGGTCGCCGGACAAAGGCCGGCCGTTCGTCGAGACCGACGGCCGCAACGTCTTCGTGCCGGCGGTGATGCCGGACCGCGACGAAGCGATACTGGCTGTTCTGCATGCGGCCGGGCACCAGTCGTTCGGCACTTTCGACCGCGCGGCGCTGGTGCAGATATTCAGCGAAGTTGGCGCGGAACTGCCGAAGTCCGGCCAGGTCGCGTGGGCGCCGCTGTTCGCGCGTTACGGCGACGACGTGCCGCGCTTTCAATTGCTGTTCGATATCTGCGAAGACCTGCGCGTGGATTATCGCGTGCAGCAGAAGGTGCCGAATTATCTGGCGCGCCTGCACGCGACTGGCGTTTCGCACCGATTGCGTCCGCCCGAGGCGTTGCCGTACTACGATCTCGCGCTTTCCACGGTGGCAGGCGCACTCTCGGTTTTGCGCGGCGAACCGTCTACGCTGGATGCAAGGCTGCTGCCGTTACTGGAGCCGGCGGCGACCATCGCCGATGCATTCCGCATTGCCAATGAATGGTACCGGGAAACGAAATTGGCACCGGTAACCGATACCGAGATTTACCAGGGCGCGTACCTGCCGGGCCGCGCGCCTAACGCGGCGCGTTCCGCGCATGCGCAGACCGAGCAGGACCAGCCGCAACAGACGCAGGCGGGCGCCGACGGCGAAAAGCAGGAGAGCGACGACGGCGAGCAGGGCGAGAACGAGCAGGATCAAAACGCTGAGAGCGGCGGCGAGCAGACCGGCGAACGCGAGAAAATGGTCGCCAGCGACGGCAAGAGCGCGGGCTCCAGCAAGATGTCGCTGCAGCGCACGGCGACGCAGGAGCAGGGCGGCGGGTCGAGCGATAAAGGCAAGCCTTACCCCGAGTGGGATTACCGCGAAGGCCGCTACAAGCGCAACTGGAGCTGGGTGCAGGAAAAACCGCTGGCCGAATCGAACCTGGCGGAAGCGAACCGGCTCATGGCGCAGTACGCGCTCGCGTTGAAGCGTCTGAAAAAAGCGATCCAGGCACAAAAGCCCACGCGCATGGCGCCGCGGGTGCGCCAGTTCGACGGCGACGACATCGATCTGAACGCGGTGGTCGGCTATGTCGCCGAACAGCGTGCGGGCATGTCGCCGCAGCCGGCTATTTACCGCCGCCGCGAAATCAAGCAGCGTGATGTATCGGTGACCTTGCTCGCCGATATGTCGACTTCGATCATGCAGCATTTGCCCGAAGGCGGCGGACGGCTCGTTGACCGCATCCGTGCCGGCGTGTTGCTGTTCGCGGAGAGTATGGAAGAAGTCGGCGACGCCTATTCGATTGCCGGTTTCTGCTCGAAGTACCGCGACAACGTCAGTTACTACACGATCAAGGGTTTCGACGAGCCGTTGACCACGCAGGTCAAAAGCGTGATTGGCGGCATGTCTGGGCGGCTCGCCACGCGCATGGGGGCGGCGATACGCCATGCGACTGCACGCTTTCATGGCGTCGAGAGCCGGCGCCGCCTGCTGTTGATTTTGTCCGACGGCCGGCCCGAGGATTATGACGACGGCGGTGACCGGCGTTACCTGCACGAAGACACGCGCATGGCAGTGAAGGAAGCGATGGCCGCCGGCGTGCACCCGTTCTGCATTACGGTGGACACCATGGCGAACCAGTATCTGCCGCAGATCTTCGGCCGCGGCCATTACCTGGTGCTTGACCACATTAACAGCCTGCCGAACAAGCTGCCGGAAATCTACCTGCGCCTGCGGCGTTAGACCAGTTAAGCAGCGCGTTTTTGCGTCCGCTTTGAGCCGGTGGCTAGTCGTCGCGTGTTCTTGACGAGCCTGATCTCTACCTTATACCCGAGTGCGTCGGCATACCGTTGCAGAGTCGCAATCGAGGGTGAGTGCTTCGATTCGGCTGACTCAAGGCGCGCAATAGCTGATTGGGTGGTGCCGACGCGGGCAGCAACCTCCGCCTGCGTCAGACCAGCCTCGGCCCTTGCCTTAAGTACCTGGTCCAGAAAAACGAACTCCTCGGCAAGTTCATCGTAAGCTTTCTTGACGTCCGGGCGCGCAAGCGCTCGTGCCTTGAATTGTTTGAAAGTGCTAGTCATCTCTGATTTCCTTCATTCGATTTCGCGCGATCTCGAGCTCCCTTTTCGGCGTCTTTTCGCTTTTTTTCACGAACTGGTGAAGCACTACAATCCGCATCTCGACCACAGTGCAAAAAAATACGCGTGCAATTCCTTCGGCAGCCTTGAGTCTCAATTCGAATAAGCCATCGCCCATCGGACGAGGGTGTGGCATTCCGAGGTTGGGACCATAGATCTCCATGCGCTCGGCATATCGCACAAAGCGGGCGACAAAACCAGCCGGCAGCGCCTTGATCTCGGCCTCGACCCGGGCGCTGCAAAAGGTGACCTTCCAGTCCACCGGTGAATTATAGCGTATTCGCTATGCCTGTGGTAATCTGACTTGCGAGGATTAACTGTAATTTGGGGCGACAGTTTTGCTGGATAACATCGGCGCATGTCCGTATAACAAAGTGACCGCTGCTACAAAATAATTTGTCAGCATCATATGCTTACGGCGTTTTACCAGGGAAGTCGGCGTACCAAATTAACAGAAAAAGTAGCAGTTTTTCTGGATAACCTTGGAGCTGCCTGTATTACAAACCCAATGGCGGCCTGGAAAGAATCTGCAGGATCATATAGTTGCGGATTTAATTCTGGCGCGAGAGTTCAATGAAGCTGCGGGCGAACTTGCATGGAAGCGTCAGGTCGCTACAACATCGCGCGGGTCGGTAATTCTGCCGACGACGGCGGAAGCGGCGACGGTGGCCGGACTGCCGAGATACAGTTGCGCATCTTTCGCGCCGAAGCGCCCGGCATTGTTGTTAGCCGCCGTTGAAATCGATACTTCTCCCGAGTGTAGCGGGCCGACTACGGCGTCGTTGCAGGGACCGCAGCCGGCCGGCAGCAGGACGGCACCCGCTTCGAGAAAAATGCCGAGCAGTCCATCGCTGGCCAGCCGCTTGGTCGACCGTTCGGAACCGGGAGCCAGAAACATGCGCACGTTGGGGGCGAGACGTTTGTTCTTCAGCACCGATGCGGCGATGGCGAAATCTTCGTACATCCCCGAGCCGCACGAGCCGATGAATGCATGATCGACGGGTTGTCCCGCAATGCCGGAAATATTGACCGCGCGATGCACGCCGCCCGGTAAAGCGATCTGTGGTTCCAGTTTGCTGATATCGAGCGTGGCTTCTTTTTCGTATTGCGCGTCGGCGTCCGCATAGACCGGCGTGAATGCGCGCTGCGCGCGCTCCCGCGCAAACGCAAGTATGCGTTCGGATGGCGGGAAGAACACGCCGTAGGCGCGCATTTCTGTCGGCGAGCTGCACAATGCTGCGCGCGTAGGCAGATCGAACTGGTCAAGATCGCCCGCGTATTCGAGCACGCGATAGTCGAGCTCGAAATCGAGCGCGCCTTCATGCAGCAGGCGCGCGATGTAAAACCCCAGATCGCGGCCGTAGACGCCGGGTGCGAGTTTGCCTTTGAGGATCAGGCGCACCGACTTCGGCACCGTGACCCAGTTGGTGCCGGTGGCGAGGACGCGGCTGATTTCCATGCCCATGCGAAAGCCGAACGCGCCGATGGCGCCGGCGTTGGTGGCGTGGCGGTCATTGTCGAAATAAAACATGCCCGGCAACAGCATGCCGGATTCCATCGGGAAAATATGGCCATGGCCGGCACGGCCGACGTCGAAAAAGTTTTTGACGCCCCAGGCCTTGGCGGCATGGCGATTGAAGGCTCCCATCTCGGCGGCACGCGCGCTGCCGTAGATGACTTCGTGATCGGTCACCATCACGACTTTGTCCGGGGCGGCGAGGCGGTCGATGCCGATGGCGTCGAGTTCGCGCTTGGCGCCGCGCACCACGCCGTCATGCACCATGATGAAGTCGGGGTCGGGCTGCACCACATCGCCGGCGCGTACCGACTGCACAGAGCTCGTGCGCGCGAGGACTTTTTCGACTGCGGTTAAACCCATGAACTTTTTGTAACCTTTTGAATCTTAAAGTCGAGAGTAGTCAGCGTGAATGCCGGTGTCAAGCCAGTGGACAGTAGCAGGTCAAACGGGCACACTGGGCTCGACCTGAACATAACCTGATGTATACGTTGGATACTTGACGATGATGCGGGCAAGGTTTCCCAACATTCTGTTGATAGTCGCCGTGTTTGCCGCGGCGGGCGCCGCTTGCGCCGCGGACCGCACCGATTTCACCCATTTCGCCAAGTCGCGCTACGTGCACTGCGCGTTCTACAAGGGTTATGAAACCGACGCGGCGACGGGCGGCCCCATCATGGTCGAAGGCAAGGCCGATTCGCTGGTGCATTTCCAGAACATCGACATCAAGAATGCGAAGGCACGCGCGATTTATACCCGCAGGTCGGGTTCGCACCAGGTGACGGTGATACAGACCGACAAGGCAATCCATTTCATCGAAAACGTCGCCGGCATGTACATGATGACGAGTGTACATTCCTGCCTCGAGTTCGACGAAAAGCGCGGCGCCTGCATTCAGTATGGCGCCGTCAATTCGCGGGTGTTCGACACCACCGTGCTTTCCGATCCCGACAAGGTGTACGAGAAAATCAAGGACCGCGCCGACCCCGGGTTCTGCGATTACAGCTTTATCGGCATCCAGGAAGCGGCGACGGGCAACCGTTAGCCGCGGTTAAAGCGCCGGATTGTCGTGACCGGTGGCGACGCCGTCATCGGCAGCACGCGATGCGGCGGGGCAAACCTGCAGATTGACGCCGAGGTCGTGCGCGAGTTCGAGCACGAGATGCAGGTCTTTTTGCAGGTTCGACGGTGGGCTCCCCGGCGCGGCCGCGTTCAACATGTTCTTCCAGCGCGGACCGAGCTCGTCCCAGAGCCGCAGAATGCTGCTGTCGGCGACGCCCGCCTGCATGATCTTCCTCAGCACCGCCGGCTCGACGCCGGCTGCCGCGCCCAGCGACAGACCTTCAAGCAGCGTGATCACGTTCACACTGCACACGAGCTGGTGTGCGAGCTTCGCGGCCTGGCCGGCGCCGATATCGCCGGCGCGCGTGATGGTCGTCGCATAAGCGCGTAAAACCGGCAACGACTTGTCGAGCACGGGCTGCGGACCGCCGATCATCAGGCTCAACGTGCCTTCGTAGGCCGCGAGGTAGCCGCCGGAAATCGGCGCATCGAGAGTTGCGCAACCCCGCGGAGCAAGAGCCTGGGCCACGTTGCGTACCGGCAGTGGCCCCAAAGTGCTGCCGATGACGAAGATGCAACCGGGACGCAGTGCTTCAATTATGCCGCGAGGGCCGAACACCACGGCGTCGGTCTGCGCTGCATCCGCGACGAGGCTCACGATGATGTCGCTGTGCGTCGCGACATCGGCCGGTGAAGCGCACGCCGTGGCGCCGAGCTTGTGCAGCCCGGCTACGCGATCTTCAAGCACGTCGTATACGGCGACGCTGAAACCCGCTTTGATCAGGCGCTCTGCGATGGGCTTGCCAATGACGCCAAGCCCCAGCACACCTACGTTTGTTGCCATGGTTGCTCTCCGCCAGACTTACTCCGCCTTGATGTTGGCGTCCTTGATCACTTTTGCATAGCGCGGGATTTCAGAGCGCAGGAATGCCGCGAATGCTTCAGGCGTGTTCCCGCTGATGTCCACACCCATGCCGACCAGCCGCTCGCGCGTGTCGGGTTGGTTCAAAACACGCACCACGTCGCGCTGGATGCGGCTGACGAGGTCGGCGGGAATGCCGGCAGGAGCGAGCACACCGTACCAGGTCGCGATCGAGAAGCCTTTGAATCCGGATTCCTCGATGGTCTGGATTTCAGGCACAAGCGGTGAGCGGCTGGCGCTCGTATTTGCCAGCGCGCGCAGTTTGCCGGACTTGACGTGAGGCACGGCGACCGGCAGGTTGCCGAACATGATGGGAATCTGGCCGCCGAGGGTATCCGCGATGGCAGGGCCTTCGCCCTTGTACGGCACGTGATTCATGCGAATGCTGAGCAGCGAATTCAACAGTTCTCCCGTCATGTGAGGTGTCGAGCCGATGCCACCCGAACCGTAGGTGAGCTGAGTCGGGCTCTTTTTCGCGTACGCGGCGAACTCGGCAAACGTGCGGGGCGGAAAGGACGGATGCACTATCATCAGGAGCGGCGTCGACCCGATCAGGGTGATGGGCGCGAAATCCTTGAGCGTGTCGTACGGCGCTTTACCGTACAGTGCCGGGGCGACGGCGAGGCCGGACTGAAAACCCATCATCAGCGTGTAGCCATCGGGCGCCGCCTTGGTAAGAAGTTCGCCCGCAATCATGCCGGTCGCGCCGGGCCGGTTGTCGACGATCACGCTTTGTCCCCAGGCCTCCGTCAGCCGCTGTGCGACCACGCGTGTCAACACGTCGGTAGCACCGCCGGCGGTAAGACCGATCAGGATGCGCACCGGCTTGACCGGATAGTTCTGTGCGCTCGTCACGCTGACGCCCAGCGCGAAGGCGGCGACGACTGCAGCGAATCTGTAGCATGCTTTCATGTTTTTATGCTCCCCCGATGTGTGAATTACCGAATAATCAGCTGATCGACTGCCACGCGTCCTTGCTGCCGGGCTCGCGCGTGCCGTACTTGCGTATCGCCGCCTTGTCGAAGTTGAAGCCGAGGCCGGGCGTCTGCGGCAGCAGCAGCTTGCCGTCTTTCGCGACGAGCTGGGTGTCGATCACCCGGCGGAAATTCACGATGTGGTCGTCAGGCATGAACTCGACGAAGCGTGCGTTGGGCGCGGACGCGACGAGCTGCACATGCACGTCGTGCCACGCATGCGGCGATACGGTTATGCCGTAGCTCGCCGCGGTCGCGGTGATGCGCCGCCATTCGGTGATGCCGCCGCACACGGTCGCGTCGGTTTGCAGGATGCCCGCGGCTTCCTTGTCGAGCATTTCCTTGAAACGCCACCGGCCCGCTTCGATTTCCCCGGTGGCCACAGTGACGCGGGTGCGGCGGGCGAGCCGCGCGTGGTTGTCCAGGTCGTCCGGCGAAAATGGCTCCTCGATCCAGTACGGGTCGTAGCGCTCAAAACGCTCCATGTAGAGCAGGGCGGTCGGCAGGTCGTGCCAGGCGTTGTTGGCGTCGAGCATGAGCAGCACGTCGGGGCCGATTGCCTCGCGGACGGCGCGCACGCGTGCCTCTTCTTCCTTCGGCGTCAATCTGCCTGTCTTCATCTTGACGGCATGAAAACCATCGCGCACGTAGCCTGCCATTTCCGCGCCAAGTTTTTTGGGCGTTTTGCCCGGCAGATAGTATCCGCCGCTGGCATAGGCCGGCACGCGATCCACCACGGTGGCCCCCAGGTATTGGTATAGAGGCAGGCCGGCGGTGCGCGCATTCAGGTCCCACAACGCGGTGTCCAGTGCCGAGATCGCCCGCATGACGGCGCCGACCCGGCCCTGCAGCAAAGCTTCCTGGTACATCTCCTGCCACAGCCCTTCGATGCGCAGCGAGTCCTGGCCGACGAGCAGCGCGCCGAGCAAGTCCGTCACTGCGACGGACAACAGGCGCCCGGACGAATTCACCGCGTAGCAATACCCTATGCCCTCGACGCCGTCATCGGAACGGACTTTAACGAGGCAGTACTCGCGCGCGGTGACGGTGCGAGTTGAAAACGTCACCGCATTGTCGAGCGGAACGCGCGCTATGCAGACGGAAACTGATGCAATCTTTGGCATGGGAAGCTCGACTCCTCGTTGGAAAATTGTTGTGGCGCGCGTATAGGGTCTGGGTCTGGTGGAGGCTGCGCGAGTGGACGCCGCCGGCAATCAGTGCGACCGGGAACGTTCTATCCTGACGATGCCTTTTCTGAAATGTTCGCGCGCCGCGGCGCGCGCCGCGTCTGGCTCGTGGGACGCGATTGCCTGGTAGATTTTTTCATGCTCGCGCTGGGTCTGGGCAATGCGGCTGGCGCGCGCAATCTTGCCGCCGGTAATCTGGATCTGCCTGCGCACGTAGCGTTCGAGAAACTCCGCGAGATCGAGATACCTGCCGTTGCCCGCGGCCCGCGCGATGGCGCGATGGAACGCGAGATCTTCGTCGACGCCGTCATCGCCGCGCTCAAATGCCCTGCGCACGGCGTCGAGAGCGGCGCTGATCGCGTGCAGGTGCGCGCGGGTGGCACGCTCGGCAGCCAGCGCCGCAGCTTCAGATTCGACGGCGAGCCGCAGCTCCAGGACTTCAACCGTGGACTTGAACGAGTCGACGCTGTCGGGGGCGATGCGAAAGGGGATGCCCAGCTTGTTGTGGGCGACAAAGGCCCCGGCGCCCTGGCGGGTGACTATGAGCCCTTCGGATTTAAGGCGCGAAATCGCTTCGCGTACGACGGTGCGGCTGACGCCGAACTCTGCGCACAAATCCTGTTCCGTCGGCAGGCGGCTGCCCGGCGTGAGGCGGTTTGCCGCAATGCGCGACGTGATGGCCGCGCTGATCTGGTCGGTCAGGTTGGAAACTTTGAGCCGGGAATGCGTCAATTGCGGGCCTGCGGGGACAATTCGTCTGGTTATCATACAAGTTTTGATGCATCAGCTCAATGGGGCCGACCTGCGGTCAAAGCCGCACGATGAGCGGCGTGCGCCGGGTGCGGGGAATGTCTTACAATCTGCGGCTACTGTCAGTGCGTGGAGCGATGATGTTAAGAAAATTCGTGTTGTTGGCGGCGTTGCTGGCGTGCGGTGCGGCGCTGGCCGATGAGGCGAGCGTCAGAAAGCTCGTCGAAGCCAAGCTCGGCAACAAGGTGCAGAGCGTGACCAGGACCCCGTATGGCGGTCTTTACGAGGTATACGTCGACAAGAACCTGCATTACACCGACGAGAAGGTCAGCTTCATCATTTACGGCGTGTTGATCGATACCAAGACCGACTCCAATATCACCGAGCAGCGCATCCGCAAACTGACGGCGCTTAACGTCGCGCAGTTGCCGCCGCTCAGTCAGGCGATCAAGCGCGTCAAGGGCGACGGCAAACGCGTGCTGCGCGTGTTTTCGGATCCGCAATGTCCGTATTGCAAGAAGCTCGAAGTCGAACTCGAGCGTATCAACAACGTGACGATCTACATCTATCCGTATCCGATCGAAGCCAAGTTTCCAGGTTCAACCGGCATCGCGAAATCGATCTGGTGTTCGAGCGACAAGGGCAAGGCATGGGAAGACTGGATGTTGCGGGCGTTGCGGCCCTCAGGCCGGACGGATTGCGCAAACCCGATCGAGCAGGTCGACGCGGTCGCTACCAAGCTCAATATCGACACGACGCCCACGCTGGTCTTTGCCGACGGCGGAATAATCAGGCAGTACGTCGGGGCGAACGATATCGAGCGTTTTCTTAAAGATACGCCAAAATAATACCGCTGGTCAGCGGCGGTGAGGCGTGAGGCGGAGTTAAATCGCTCTGCGGCTACGCTGACGCGAGTTGGCCTTTTATGGCGGCGCGGCACTCCGCGATTTTGCGCTTGAGATAATCGAGCGCGAAATCGATTTCCTCCCCGGTATTGAAGCGCCCGACAGTGATGCGGATCGAGTTGCCGGCAAGCTGCGTGTCATTGCCGAGCGCCTGCAGCACGTGCGAAACGCTGTCGCCGCCCGAAGAGCATGCCGAAGTCGACGAGACGGCGATGTCGGTGAGAGAAGCTATCATCTGATCGCAGTTCGGCAGCTTGAGGCTGATGTTGAGATTGTTGACGATGCGGCTTTGCATGTCGCCGTTGACCTGCACCTCGACGAGCGCCGCCAATCCCTGGTACAGCTTGTCGCGCAGTGCGCGTATGCGCGGCAGTTCGGTCGTCATTTCCGCGCCCGCGATTTGCAGACATTCGCCGAGACCGACGATCTGGTGGGTGGCGAGCGTGCCCGAGCGCATGCCGCGTTCGTGGCCGCCGCCGTGCATTTGCGGTTCGATGCGCACGCGCCGGTCGCGCGACACGTAGAGGGCGCCGATGCCTTTCGGTCCGTAGGTCTTGTGCGCGGTCAGCGACATCAAATCGATTTTCTGCTGCTTGAGGTCGATCGCAACTTTGCCGGTCGCCTGCGCGGCATCGACATGAAACAGCACATCGCGCTCGCGGCAGATGGCGCCCAGAGCGGTGACGTCCTGGATCACGCCGATTTCGTTGTTCACCAGCATGACCGAAGCGAGAATCGTGTCCGCGCGCATGGCGGCCCTGAATTTGTCGAGATCAACGAGGCCATTACGTTCGGGCGCCAGAAAAGTCACGGCAAAGCCCTGGCGCTCGAGTTCCAGCATGGTGTCGAGCACCGCTTTATGCTCGGTTTGCACCGTGATCAGATGTTTGCCCTTGCCCTGGTACGCGAGTGCTGCGCCCTTGATCGCGAGATTGTTCGATTCGGTGGCGCCAGACGTCCATACGATTTCGCCCGCATCCGCATTGATTAGCGCCGCGACCTGGTCACGCGCCTTTTCCACTGCCGCGCGCGCCGCATGGCCCAGCGCATGTGAGCTGCTGGCGGGATTGCCGAACTGATTGGTCAGCCACGGCAGCATTTTTTCGACCACGCGCGGGTCGACCGGCGTGGTTGCGGAGTTGTCGAGGTAGATGGGAAGTTTCATGGAGAGAGAGGAGAGAGGAGCAAGTCTGGTGCCTTACCCCTTGCGCCTGACGCTATTCAAGCTTGATACCGGCGCTGCGTATGACTTTGCCCCAGCGCGTGACTTCGTCGCGGATCATCTGCGCGAACTCGTCCGGCGTGCTGGAGGCGGGATCAACACCTTGCTGGGAAAATTTTTCGCGCACGTCCGGGGTGTTCATGATTTTCACGATTTCGCGATTGAGTCGCGCCACCACGTCTTTGGGTGTTGCGGCCGGCGCAACGACGCCGTACCAAATCAGCACGTCGGCGCCTTCGATGCCGGCTTCGCGTATGGTCGGCACCTCGGGCAGGTTGGGCATGCGCTGTTTGCCGGTCGTCGCCAGCAGGCGCACTTTGCCCGCCTTGGCCAGCGGCACTACCGGCGGCACGCCGGTGAATACGATGCTCAATTGCCCGCCGATGAGATCCGTGATGGCTTCGGCGTTGCCTTTGTATGGCACGTGCACGATGTCGGTCTTGGTGATCAGTTTAAAAAGTTCACCGGTCAGGTGCGGGCTGCTGCC
Source organism: Betaproteobacteria bacterium (assembly GCA_947474275.1). GTDB lineage: Bacteria > Pseudomonadota > Gammaproteobacteria > Burkholderiales > SG8-41 > PALSA-1004. The sequence goes on along the minus strand of CANJHY010000097.1, from coordinate 3,466 downwards.
CACACCCGGCGAGCCGAAGTTGAGTTGCCCCGGCCGTTTTTTCGCAAGGTCGATCAGATCCTTCACCGTTTGCGCCGGAATCGACGGATGCACCGCGATGACGACGGGGCCGGTGGCGAGCAGGCAGACCGCCGCGAAGTCCTTCACTGGATCGAACGGCGTTTTCGGATAGAGCGCGGGATTCATCGCCAGCGGGCCCAGCGCACCTATGATCAGCGTGTGCCCGTCGGGTGCGGATTTCGCGACAGCGTCCATGCCTATCATGCCGCCCGCGCCGGGACGGTTCTCGACGATCACCGGCTGGCCGAGCACATCGGTGAGTTTGGGCGCGATCAGGCGGCCGATAATGTCTATGGTGCTGCCGGCGCCGAAAGGCGCAACGATGCGCACGGGTTTGCTTGGATAGCCTTGCGCGTGGGCAAGCGTTGCGAGTCCTGCGCATAACAATGCGATCAGTGCATTTTTCAACGAGATCTCCTCCATGATGCCAAGGGAAAGCGATTTTGCGATTCAGGGATTTCGCGCCTCACGCCTCTCCGGCACGCTAGTGCCTGGGCATCAACGCTGACAGCACGCGCTGGCGTTTTTCCTCGACGTCTTTCGCGAAGCCGGGGTATTTCTGCTCGGCGAAGCTGGTGGCCAGCCCGAGCTTCAGCAGGGCGACGGCAAACGTGGCGCCGAGGTCATCGACATCGGGGCTGACTTTCGCCAGCTGCAGCGCTTCTATGGTTTCGTCCATCAGTTGCTGCAGCGCCGAGTGCGTTGCTTCATCGAATAGTTTTTGCATGTTCCGATCCTGGTGTGCAATACGGCAATTTTATCCGCTGCGGCGCGTGCGTGCATTGCTATTCGATTCCGGGCGGTTTGTCGGACCGCTTCGCCGCGGGCTGTCGGTTGCGAGCGGTTGGCGTTATCATGCTCGCCGGGACACAAATCGCGAGGGGTTCACGTGACGAGACTATGGATGGGCGCCGGCCTGCTGCTGGCCGCTGCCACGCTGCAAGCGCAGAACTTTCCCGTCAAACCGGTGCGGGTCATCACGCCTTTCACCGCCGGCAGCGCGATCGATACATTGGCGCGCGTGCTTGGACAGAAAATGGGGGACGGCTGGGGGCAGCAGGTGGTGATCGACAACCGCATTGGCGCCAACGGCATCATAGGGACCGAAGCGGCGGCGAAAGCGCCGCCTGACGGCTACACGATACATCTGGGCAATATTTCGACGCTGGCCGTCAATCCGCACCTTTATCTCAAGCTGCCTTACGACGCGCTGCGGGATTTTGTGCCAATCACCTTGGCCGCGACGATTCCAGTGGTGCTCGTCGTACATCCTTCGCTGCCGGTGAAATCAGTGAAAGAATTGATCGCGCTCGCCAAAGCACGCCCCGGGCAGCTCAATTACGCGTCCGGCGGCACCGGCAGCGCGCAACATCTGCCGATGGAGATGTTGCGCGTCGAATCCGGTATCAACATCGTGCACGTGCCGTACAAAGGCCTGGGCCCGGCTTTCAGCGACGTGCTGGGCGGGCAGGTGCCGATGATGTTTACCGGTGTGTCCAACGTGGTGCCGCATATGAAGACGGGCCGGTTGCGCGTGCTCGCGATCGGCAGCCCCAAGCGTTCGCTGACCTTGCCCGACGTGCCCACCGTTGCAGAGGCTGGCGTAGCGGGCTTCGATTTCGATTCGTGGACCGGTTACCTCGCGCCGGCCGGCACGCCGAAAGAGATTATCGTCAAGCTGCACGCCGATATCACGCGCACGTTGGGCCTGCCGGAAGTGAAGGACAAATTGACCACGCTCGGGTTCGATCTCGCGGGCGGCACGCCCGACGCGTTTGCGACGCTGATCAAAAACGATATCGCGCGTTTCGGCAAGCTCATCAAGGCGGCGGGCATACAGGCCGAGTGAACCAGAGTTCGTTACCGTTCTAAATAGAAGCGGCTCTCAAAAACAATTTGGAACCGCCGATGTGCGCCGATGAACGCAGATAAGCTCAAGAAATTTGACCATGATTCGGTGACAGGTCTGGAATTGTATCGGCGTTAATCGGCGTGCATCGGCGGTTGCTAGTCGGTGTTGTATTTTTGAGATGAGTTTGAATTATTTTCTCCAGGAGAGTTGATATGCAGTTGAGTCTCAAAGGCAAGGTCGTCGCGATCACCGGCGGCAGCGAAGGCATAGGCGGGGCAACGGCCACACGGGTCGCCGAACTGGGCGCGATGGTGGCGATTTGCGCGCGGCGCGCCGACGTCATGGAAACCAAAGCCGCCGAGTGCAGGAAACTCGGCGCTGAAGTGTTGACCGTGGTGGCGGATGCGTCGAAGGCCGGCGACATGGAGCGCTTCATCGAAGAAACCGTGAAGCGCTTCGGGCGCATTGACGTCGTTGTCAATAACGCGGGCGGCACCGGGCAGGCGGCGTTCGACAAGGTCCTCGACACCGAATTCGCGCACGATATCGAAATCAAGGTCATGGCGCAGGTGCGCACGGCGCGCGCGGCGGTTCCGCACATGAAAAAGCAGGGCGGCGGGCGCATCATCAATCTCAACATGGTTGCTGCCAAGCAACCGGGTGCCGCGCAATTCCCGACCACGGTAAGCCGCGCGGCCGGCCTCGCGCTGACCAAGGGCCTGTCGAAAGAACTGGCGCCGCTGAATATTCTGGTCAACGCAGTCGCCGTCGGCAAAATCAAGTCGATGCAGCAGGAGCGGCGCGCCAAGAAAGGCGGCTTGAGCGTTGAAGAACATTACAAGCAGACCGGCAAGACGGTGCCGCTCGGCCGCATGGGGGAATCCGCGGAAGTGGCGAACGTGATCGCGTTTCTCGCGTCCGACGCGGCAAGCTATGTGACCGGCACCTGCATCAATGTCGACGGTGGTTTGTCCGGCGTCTTGTAGTGCCGCCTGAACGACCGCCTGCCGGGCCCGCCGCTGGTATCGCGGCGTGGCTGCTGGTCGCGGTGGCCGTGCTGTCGGTGGTGGGCGACGTTTTGCCCGCTTATCCTGACTGGATCACTGGCGTCATCGGCTGGATCGCGTGCGCTTTGCTGTGGCCGCGGATCAAATCCGCGCAACAGCGCCTGGTGCTTGCGTTGGCAGTGTGCGGCGCCGCCGGCATCGCGTGGGGCATGTGGCGTGGACATGCCGGTTTCGTCAGCCGCGCGCTGACCCAGAACATTCCGCTGGTCGGTCTGCTGATCGCGGTCGCTTTCCTGCAACTGATCAGCACGCGCAGCGGCGGCGGTGAAGAAAAACTCTCGACTGGCCGCTACGCGTTGTTGCGCACGCTGTTCGGCATTCAATTATTCGGCGCGGTGATCAATTTCTCGGCGGTCGCGATATTCGCCGACCGGCTGTCGGCGCGCACGCGTTTGTCGATGGACCAGGCGACGGGCCTGACGCAGGCCTTCATCAGCGGCGCATTGTGGTCGCCCTTTTACGGTTCGATGGCGGTGGCGTTCACTTT
>CANJHY010000096.1:0-17834 GCA_947474275.1 Betaproteobacteria bacterium | reverse complement strand
CCTTCAGCGCATCGTATTTGGCGTCTTTGAAAACGAGCGGATTGACGTTGAACGCGTTGTCCGTCCACAACAGCGTATAGCCGTCGGGTTGCGCGGCGGCGACGATCTGCGTGCCGATGATGCTGGCGGCGCCCGAGCGGTTATCGATCACGAAAGTCTGGCCGAGTGCCGCGGCCAGCTTCTGCGTTACGACGCGGGACGTGAAGTCGACGCCGCCACCGGGAGCGTAGGGTGCGACGACGCGCACCGGGCGATCGGGGTAAGCGGCGGATGCAGAGGCCGATGCGACAATCAGTATCGCCGCAGTGCCAAGGGCACGCGCTGTCCGGGAAACGTATGTATTCATCGCTATTGTCCTTTGTCTATTCATGAGTCAACACCCCGGCCTCGGCATCAATCATCAATGCGTCGTTGAAGCGGTTGAAAAAGCCGCATAGTGAAATGCGCAGCGTGAGTTCGACTATCTGCGCTTCACTGAAATGTTGGCGCAAGCGTTCAAACATCCTGTCACGGATACGTTGCGGCGTGTTGGTGACCTGTATAGTGTATTCGATGACGAGTTTGTCGACTTCGTCGTATTCAGGATGGTTTTCGTAATCGAGTACGCGGTCTACACCTTCCGGTGAAAGGCCCTCGATCGTGAGCAGAGGGGTATGTTGAGCCACGCAGTAGTGACACTCGTTGAGCTTGGATACCGCGACGACGGCAAGTTCGATGTAGCGGAACGGCACGTTTTTCTGTTCGCGCAGCTCAAGCAACATCCCCATCAGGTGCTTGACCGACGAGGGCACGTGCGCGAAGACGCCGACCTGGTTGCGAAAGGGGCCGTAGCCGCTCGCGAATTTCAGGTATACCTCGCGCACGTCGGCGGGGACTTGTTCGGGCGGAATGTCGCTTACTCTTGCCATGGTAGTCCTCGCCAAATTATTTGCCGGCCAGCCATTCGGCATAGACCTCGTCATTGTGCTCGCCCAGTTCCGGCGGATTGCGATAGACGCTGAACTCGTAACCCGAGATTTTCATCGGGAAGGCGACGGTTTTGGTTTTCTTGCCGTTGGGTAGTGTCATGTCGCGCACGAGCTTGTTGAACTGCACGTGCGGATCGTTGAGGATTTCGGGATAGGTGTTGATTGGCGCACAGGGCACGCCGCGTTTGTCGAATTCGGCAAGCCACTCAGCCTTGGTGCGCGTGGAAAATACCGGCTGCAGCATTTGCTCAAGCTCTTTCTGGTTTTTGGCGCGCAGCGTATTCGTCGCAAAACGCGGATCGGTTTTCAGCTGCGGCAGGCCGGCGGCGTCGCATACGTCGAGCCACAGCTTGTCGTTGCCGGCGGCGATCATGAAAGGCGCGTCGCTAGCCTGAAAACCCTGATACGGCGCCGAGCGCGGGTGCGCGGAACCGAGGCGGCGCGGTGTCTGGCCAGTGCCGAAGTATTCGCTGGTTTGCAGTGCTGCGATGCCCAGCAGGCCGGCGAGCATGGAGCAATCGATAAAAGCGCCGCGGCCGGTCTGTTTCGCCTGCAATATCGCCGCGGTAATGCAGAAGGCGCCATAGAGTCCGGCGCCAAAATCCCCGACCGGCACGCCCGATTTCACCGGCGGGCCGCCGGCTTCGCCGGTCACGCTCATCAGTCCGCTCATGCCTTGCACGGTAGCGTCGAACGCGCCTTTCGAAGCGTAGGGCCCGGTGTGGCCATAACCGTTGATCGAGCAGTAAACGAGTTTGGGCGAAGCAGCACTCAGCGTCTTATAGCCGAGCCCCAGTCGGTCGAGCACGCCGGGCCGGAAATTCTCGACGATGGCGTCGGCCTGTTCGCACAAGTTGCGCAGGCGCGCGACCTGCGCTGCGTCCTTCAAATCGACCGCGATGCTGCGCTTGTTGCGATTGACCGACGCGAAGTTCTCGCTGTACTCGGGGCCGTGATCGCCCGCGCTCATCGGCGGCCAGCGCCGCATGTCGTCGCCGCCATCGGGTTTTTCGACCTTGACGACATCGGCGCCAAGGTCGGCCAGCAGCGAGCCGGCGAACGGTCCGGCGGCGATCTGCCCGAACTCAAGGATCTTGAGGCCCGAAAGCGGGCCGCTTGCAGCTTGGCTCATCAGCGATTCCGTAAGGTTTGCAGGAAAGGGCCTTATTCTAAGCCGCGCGCAGAGCCGCGGTCATTACGTATCCTTATATGCAGGATAACCAATCTCGTTCGCGGAGAGTTCCGCCATGGAGTATCTTTACGCCTGTAACGGTATCCGCTGCAGAGCGGGCCCCCAGCGCACTACGGAGGACATCCATGATAGCCAACAGTTTTGTTACCAACGCGTGGTACGTCGCCGGCCTGTCGGCGGAATTCGCGACCAATAAATTGCACGGCATGGTGATCGCGAAAAAGCCAATCGTGATCTGGCGCACGAGCGAGGGCAAGGTCGTCGCCTTCGACGATCGCTGCGTGCACAAAAGGATGCCGCTGTCGTGCGGGCGCCTGATGGAAAACGGCACGCTCGAATGCGCGTACCACGGCTTCACCTACGATGGCAACGGCCAGTGCGTGAAAACGCCGTCGCAGCCCGATCACCCGATTCCATCACGCGCGAAACTCAAGCCGTTTCCGGTGATTGAGCAGGAAGGCACCGTGTGGGTGTGGGCGGGTGACCCGGACAAGATGGGCAAGGCGCGTCCGCCGCACACGCCCGAGCTGACCAGCGGCGAGTGGGAGACCTACGCGTGCCCGCCGATGAGCCTCGCATGCAACTACCGCTTGCTGATCGAAAACCTGCTCGACGTCACGCATTTCTATCCGCTGCACGACGGCAATATCGGCGACCTCGCTGCGAGCTCGATTCCGATCGAATTTGTTGAGCACGAAGTCGAGGGCAACCCGTCGGTGATGACCATACGCGAAGTGCAGAACTACAAGCACCCGCCATTTCTCGTTGACTGGTTCGGCTACGAAACGGTTGACCGCCATCACTCCCATTGCATGTCGAACCCCGGACTCACGCGCGTGCGGCTGCGCTGCGCGCCGCCTGGCCAGCTTGCCACCAAGGCAGAGCGCGGCTATATCCTGCATCACACGCACACGCCGGTGGACGAAACGCACCACGTGTGGCGCTGGATAGTCAGCGTGCCCAAGGGGCAGCGCGCCGCCGACGGCAAGACGCCATCGATCGAACGCATCAAGGAAATGTTCCCTGGCGTGGTCGACCAGGATCGCTGGGCGCTCGAGCGCCAGCAGCAAATGTTTAACCTGCCCGACGACGGCTACCAGGAGGTGCACTTGCGCGCGGACAAATCGATCCTGATCCTGCGCAAGATCCTCGAGTCGCTCGAAAAAGGCGTCACCAAAGACCCCAACAAGTCCTGGCTCGCCGCCTGACGGGGCGTGCGTTCGTTTGGTGCGGGCCGGTTGCGCTGCGCACCGTACAAGGGCGGTTTTTCCACTAATCGTTTGAAATTATCCGGCTATCCGATGCCGCCGCCAGCGGCATGGGATTTGCTTCGTCTGTCTTGGCATAACGACGAGACCGACGAGCAAACACATGCGACAGGAAAACCCGGTGGCGATGCTCACGCATCGCATCGATGGCAAGCAGGCGTGGGTCAGGGATACTTTGCGGCAGAGCGATTGGCTGTTCACGCTTGACGACGCGTGCCGGCGCGAGTTGTCGGTGGTTGTCGAAGACGTGCGCGCCAATGCGCTGCCGCTGCTTTTGCTCACTCCCGATATGTTCGAGCTCGCCGCCTGTCGCAAACTGGCCGGTGAGGCGCGCAGCGCGCTGAACGAAGGCGCTTCTTTCGCGGTGGTCGACCGTATACCGCTTGAGGTCATCACGCAGGACGAAGCGAAGATACTGTACTGGCTGTTTTCGACGATGATTGCGCGGCCGGTCGCGCAAAAGCTCGACGGCACCATGGTTTACGACGTGCACGATACCGGCATGCAGGCACTGCCCGGCTCGGGCGTGCGTCCCGACAAGACCAACGTCGACCTGACGTTTCACAACGACAACGCCTACAACCAGACGATGCCGGAAATCGTCGGCTTGTTTTGCCTGCGTCAGGCGCAGACGGGCGGCCTGAGCCGGGCGATCAGTTTCCAGACTGCGCATAATTGTCTGCTCGCAGACTATCCGGATCTGCTGCCGCGTTTTTACCAGCCGTTTCCGTTTGACCGGCAGAAAGAGCATTTCGCCGGGGAGGAGCCGATTTTTTCAGCTCCTCTGTTCGAATACGACGGTCGTCTGCGCGCACGGCTGGCGCCGTACCAGGTAAAAAATGCGTTCGCCATGCGCGGGGAGCCAGTAGACGCCGAAACGGCAGCAGCAACCACGGCCCTCGACGAAATATTTTCGCGTTCTGAACTCATCGCGGAGCATTACATGCAGCCGGGCCAGATCCAGTATGTCAATAACCGCGCGATTGGGCACAGCCGCACCGGGTTTGTCGACCATGTGAACCCGGATTTGCGGCGCTACCTCGTGCGGCTGTGGCTGCGCGACGCCGGCCGTCGCGGCTACCGTGGTTGATTACGGCGCAGTCGAAATCCGGCGCAGCAGCGGATTGCGATTACGGTTTGCCCACCGGCGCGGGCGGGTGTTAGATTCGGGTTGCGTTCCCAATCCAGCTTGAATGGCGGCGATCAGTCAATGGAAATTTATCAGATACGTACATTTGTGACGGTCGCCGAACACGGCAACCTGACCAAGGCCGCGTTACTGCTGCACGTGACGCAGCCGGCGGTGAGCGGGCATTTGAAGTCGCTCGAAGAAGCGCTGAATCTCAAACTTTTCGAACGCAGCGCGAGCGGGGTGACGCTGACCAAGGCGGGGCAGGCGCTGTTGCCGAAAGCGAAAGCCATTCTTGCCGTCGCCGGCGATTTTCGCAATCTGGCACAAAGCCTGCAGGGGCAGCTTGCCGGCAAAGCGCGCGTCGGCACCATCCTCGATCCTTCGTTTATCCGGCTCGGGCAGTTTATGAGCGCGGTGCTCGATCGCTATCCCTGGCTCGACATTCAGTTGCAGCACGGCATTTCAACCTGGGCGCTTGAAAACGTCAGCGGCGCCGCGCTGGACGCTGCATTCTGCATGGGACACGTCTCGCTGCCCCATGTACAAGCGGTCCACCTGACCGAAATGGCATACCGAGTGGTGGCGCCGCCGGCCTGGAAAGGCAGAATAGAGCACGCCGACTGGGCGGACATCGCGGCGCTGCCATGGATACGCGCGCCCAAACTGTCGCCGCACCTGCAGATGGTGGGCGAGATGTTCGCGCCTTACAAGCTCGAGCCGTTTAAAGTGGTCGAGGCCGACCAGGAACAGACAATCAGGACGCTGATCACTGCCGGCGTCGGCCTTGGCCTCATGCGCGAAGACCTCGCATTCGCGGCGCACAGCGCGGGCGAAGTGTTCGTATGGCGCAAAGCGCGGCCGACCACCGCGCTGTCATTTATCTACCTGCGCGAACGCGCGAGCGATCCGGTCATCGCCGCCATGGAAAACGTGGCGCGCAAGATCTGGCTCGACGTCGGCGTCCGCGACAGTGCCGCTAGTGCATAAGCGCTGCGGCGTCCGCGATAAATATTTGTTATGGGCGGCATCATAAAAAGTTTTTTCCTGTGCCCCCCGAATAACGGTTAAGCTGAAAAGCAATAATTATCAAAACAATACGAAGAACGGCCAACGAGCTCCACGGTATAGCGCCGTTACTTTGCAGCTTCAGGACAGTACAATTTCCTTACCGCCCATGCTGAGCGCGCACAACGTTTCTAAATCATTCGGCGGATTCCAGGCCCTGAACGGCTGCAGCATCGACATCGGCGCGCAAAGCATCACGGGCATCATCGGGCCCAACGGCGCGGGCAAGTCCACGCTCTTCAATATCCTGGGTGGATTGTTCCCGCCGGATGCAGGCGAACTCAAGTTCGATGGGCACGACATCGACGGCCGGCGCCCAGACGAACTCGCGCGGCTGGGTCTTGTGCGCACGTTCCAGATTTCGCGCGAACTTGGCGAACTGACGGTGCTCGAAAACATGCTGCTCGCGAGTCCCGCGCAAAGCGGCGAGACCGTGTGGCGCAATTTTCTGGCGCGCGCGCAGGTGCGCGCTGAGCAGGATGCGGGAATTGCGCGCGCACGCGCGCTGCTCGAGCAGGTGAGCCTGTGGCCGCTCGCCAACGAGCCGGCAAAAAACCTGTCCGGCGGGCAGAAAAAGCTGCTGGAGATTTCGCGTGCCCTGATGCTGGATCCGAAAGTGATAATGCTCGATGAGCCGACCGCAGGTGTAAGCCCGCTGATGAGCAAATCGCTCGGCGAGGTCATCAGCAAGTTGCGCGCGGGCGGCCTTACGCTGGTCATCATCGAGCACGATATGGACGTGATTGCCGAACTGTGCAGTCCGATATACGTGCTGGCCGAAGGACGCACGCTGATGTCGGGCACGTTCAAGGAAGTGGTATCGAACCGCGAAGTCATGCATGCATATCTCGGTAAAGTCGCATGAACTCATGAGCGATATCCTTTCGATTTCAGGTTTGCATGCGGGCTACGGTGCGGGCGATATTTTGAAAGGCATAGATGCGACGTTGCCGCAGGGCCATATTGTCACCGTCATAGGGCCGAACGGCTCGGGCAAATCGACCCTGATCAAGACGCTGGCGGGGCTCTTGCCCGTACGCCAGGGAGAAATCGTGCTCGACGGCGCGCGCCTGAATGATCTCACTGCGCCGCAGCGCGTAATGGCCGGCATGTCGTACGTGCCCCAGGAATACAATGTCTTCCGCAACCTGACGGTGCTGGAAAACCTGCAGATCGCGCGCGAGTTCATGAGCGGCGGGCGGGCGGGCCGGGGCGGCAAGGTCATCGATGACGAGTTGCTGACGCTGTTTCCCGAGTTGCCGGGTAAGTTCCGTGCGCTCGCCGGCAATCTGTCGGGCGGCCAGCGCCAGATGCTGGCGTTCGCGTGCGCGTTGACGGTGCAGCCCAAGGTGCTCATGCTCGATGAGCCGTCAGCGGGCCTGTCGCCCAAATACATGGCCGATATTTTTGCCACGGTGAAACAGGTTAATGCGCGCGGCGTGTCGATTTTCATGATCGAGCAGAATGCAACCGAGGCTCTGCGCATTTCGAATACCTGCATCGTGATGGCGAATGGCCGCGTACGGCTGACTGCTCCGGCCAACCAAGTGCTCGATATGCAGGACCTGCACAGCCTGTACTTGGGGGACGCTAAAGAAGAGGCGGTTTCCTGATGCTGCAGACGGCGTTCAATGGTTTCGTCACTGGCATCATCGTTACGCTGCCGGCGCTCGCGATCACGCTTTTATTCGGCGTGCTGAAGTTCCCGAATTTTGCCGTGGGCGCGATGATGACGCTCGCTGCATACATCGTGTTCGCGTTGAACGTCCAGCTTGGCTGGCCGCTGGTAGTGGCAACCGTGGTCGCTGCCGTCGCGTTTGGCGGGCTTTTGATCGTAATCGACTATTTGACGTTCAAGCCGCTGCGGGAGCGCGGCTCGATCACGCTCATGGTCGCGTCCCTCGGGCTGGGGTTTGTGCTGGAGAACATTGCGCGCTTGGCTTACGGAAATACCGCGCGCAGTTTCGCCATCGAACTCGCGCGCCCGTTCCGGTTTTTCGACATCCGCATGAACCGCGAACAGATGATCATCATCGCGGTGTCCACGCTCGCCATGCTGGCAATGTATGTATTGCTCACGCGCATGCCGATAGGGCGCGCGATGCGCGCAGTGGCGGACAATCCAGCGCTCGCGCTGGTGCGCGGCATCGAAAGCCCGCGTATCATCCGCTGGACGTGGTTCATCGCCGGCATGCTACTGGCGGTCGGCGGCGTATTGATCGGTATGGACCGCGCGCTGGAGCCGCCGATGGGTTCGAGTTATCTGATCGCGATATTCGCAGCGGCCATCTTGGGCGGACTCGGCAGCCCGCTGGGCGCTTTTGTCGGCGCTCTCATCATCGGCATGGTGAGCGAATTGTCGACGCTGGTGATTCCCCCCAATTACCGCATCGGCATTCCGCTATGCGTGATCGCGCTGATCCTGATCTTCCGTCCGCAGGGTTTGTTTGGCCAGCCGTACATTCGGAAATGACCCATCGATGATTTCATTTCTTATCCTGATTTCGATAGTGGTGTGCTTTTCCGCGATCCTCGCGCTGGCGCTGAATTTTCAGTGGGGGCTGGGCGGGATGGTGAATTTCGGGCTCGCCGGCCTCTACGCGCTCGGCGCTTACAGCTGTTCGCTGTTGATGCTGAAAGCCGGGGCCAATACATTTTTTGCGACGCTGGGCGCGATGGCAATTGTCGGCGTGGTGTGCGGCGTGGTCGCCTTTGTCACCTTGCGCGTGACAGAGGAAGACTATTTCGCGATCGTGACCTTGGGCGTCGGCGAAATGCTGCGACTGGTCGCGTTGAACGAGGACTGGCTGACCAAAGGCGCGTTAGGCCTTACCGGGATACCGCGGCCGCTGGGCGACGTGGTGCCGGCGGAGTACTACCAGTATTTTCTGCTCGGTCTGTCGGTCGCTTTGTTGCTCGGCACATTGTGGTTTCTGAATACGCTGGCGCGTTCGCCGTTCGGACGCATCATGCGCGCAGTGCGCGAGGACGACGTGGTGGCGGCGACGCTCGGCAAGTACGTGCTGTGGGCGCGTGTGCGCATTTTCGCCATCGGCGGCGCATTTATCGGGCTCGCCGGTTCGCTGCATGCGTTTTATTACCAATACATAGACCCGACGCAGTTCTCCACCATCGTAATTGCCTATGCGTTCATGGCGGTGATAGCTGGCGGGCGCGGCGCGCACCGCGGCACCATCTGGGGCGCTGCGATCGTCATGCTGCTGCTGGAGGGGTCGCGTTTTGTCAAAGACCTGATACCGGGCATCGATTCCGATCAACTGGCTGCGCTGCGGATCATCATCATCGGCGTCGGCCTGATAGCCCTGCTTATTTATCGCCCGCAGGGGTTCCTGCGCGAGTACCGGTTGCAGGTTGATTTGAAGTAAGGCAAAGTGTTTTTTCGCGGTTGGACCAGTCACCAGGAGACGTCAAATGAAAAAGTTTACCCGTCGCAATGTTCTCAAAACGCTGGGCGCTGCCGCGGTGACGCCGCTGGCAGCACCCTTCCTCAATCTCGCGCATGCGCAGGGCGCGCCAATTCCGATTGGAGCGGCATTGCCGTTCACCGGCAATTCAGGCCCGTACGGGCCCGACATGGCGGAAGCTGCGAAGCGCACGGTGGCGAAAATCAACAATGCCGGCGGCATCCTCGGCGGGCGCAAGCTCGAACTCTTCATTGAGGATTCGGAGTCGAGCGCGTCGGTCGCCGCCAATCTGTCGCAGAAATTTATCAACGTCCACAAATGTCAGTCGCTCGTCGGCTATTGGGGCACACCGGAAGGCATGTCGTCGCGGCCGATTGCGATCCAGAACAAGGCGGTGCTCATGGTATCGAGCGCGGCCAACGCGATCACCGAAGGCGACACCCAGGGCTACGTCTGGCGTTTCCAGACGAAAGCCACCGACTGGGGCATCGTGATCGGGCGCGCGGTGCAGCGTTTGGGCTACAAGAGCATAGGCTTGCTGGGTCTGCAAAACGCGTTCGTGCTGCCCATCATGAAAGGCGTTGAAGAGCAGATGAAAACGGCCGGGCGTGCCGTGACCGATTCACTGATTTATAACCCCGAGCAGCCGTCGTATCGCGCGGAGGTCGAGCGTATCTTCGGCAAGAAACCTGAAGCCGTATGCTGCTTCGGGTTGCTGCCGGATTTCGTGTCGATCATGAAAGAGGTTTATCGCGGCGGTTTCGACAGCAAGGTCATCGCGCTTTCGATCATGGCTGACGCCGAGGGCAAGTTCGTCGAGGCAGTGGGTGCGCAGGTCGCGGAAGGCATCCGGCATTTTCAGCCAATGCCCGATACCAGTGCGGCGGGCTACAAGAAATTTCTGGGATTGATGGGGGCGCCTGCCGATAAATTATTCTTGTTTCCGCCCAATACGCATGATCAAATCGCGGTCACCGCGATGGCGATGGAAAAAGCCAAGAGTCCGATCGCGGCAGATTGGTCGAAGCAGATTTTGAGCGTGTGCAACGGGCCGGGAGAGAGCGTCGATGACGTGGTGGATGCGCTGAAAATCATCCGCGCCGGCAAGGCGATTAATTTCAGCGGCGCGGGTTCGACGTGCGATTTCACGCCCGGCGGCGATCAGCTGGGGCGCGGTATGGGCCAGTGGATCATCAAGGGCGGTAAAAGCGTGTTTATCGAATACGCAAAACCGTAGGCGTTCAGGGCGCAGCATAATTGCACGGCGTCGCCCCCGCGCGCTGCGCGTTCATGTTGCGTCCGCAGCACCGCGCCCTCCGGTCCCCGCCGGGGGCGCCGCCGCTGCAAGATATGATTTCAACGGCGGTGGCGTCAGTTCAACTATGCAATCGTAGAGTCGGCGATAATCGTCAGCCAGTTCGGCCCCGAACAGGGGGTCGGTATTGTCGCCGAATGCACCTGCAACGCGTTGCCAGTCTTCTGCGGTAAGGTGCGCGACCGCAAGCGGCAGCAATTGCTGCTCCTCCTTGCGCATGTGCTCCCAGTAAAATTCCGCGAACTCGTCAACTGCCGTGGCGAGCTGATTGATGCTGTTGACGGCGCCCTCGCTGAATGCGTGCATTGCGCCGCGCAAGGCGGTGATCATGGTCCCGCTGCGCGCGTGATCGCTTTCCAGAGCGGCGACGAGTTTTTTGCCTTCGGCCGTGCGCCGGGCTACTACGGGAAACAACAACTGATCCTCCTTCGGGTGATGCAGGCGATCGGGCACGTTTTCTACGTAGCGGACCATTGCGTCCAACAACTCGACATTGCGCTCAGCGCCGGCGTCCCGGTAACGGGCGACGAGCGCCTGCATCGCGCCGAGCAGGCGCGCGAGCGCGCGGTGCTCATTCTTGATCAACGCAATTGCGCGGGCGCTGCTGGACAACGACAGGGATGGGTCAGTCATGATATGACTCCGTATTGGCGGATCTCCGCCAAAGAATGCCAGCTTCCGGGGCGGCGCAGATTGATCCATATCAAATGCGGTATGCTTCCAGTCTTGCCTGCGCTGCACGCGGGATTATTCAAGACGCTACGGATACCACCACTATGTCTGGCCGTGCCCCGTCCAATTGGGTGATGCCGCCGTCGCCAGTGCGCAGGTGCGTGTGGCCCGTTTGCCGGCCGAGTTCGATTCCAAATTCGCTGGTTTTCCAATGAAAATATTAGTGACGGGCGGCGCCGGTTATGTCGGGATGAACGTCGTCGAAGCGCTTTTGGCGCGCAAAGACCGCGTCGTGCTGGTGGATGCGGGAATTTTGCCGGCAGTGGTGCAGCAGGCGCTGGCGCCCCATGGCGCGCTGGTTGAAGTCATCCACGCCAATATTTGCGATCCGGCAGCCGTCGAAAAAGTGTTTGCGGGACGGCATATTGACGGCGTGATTCATTGCGCCGCGGTTACTGCTGGCCCCGCGCGCGAGGCGAGCGATCCGGCGTCCAGTATCGAAGTGAACCAGAACGGCACGCTCAACCTGCTGCTGGCCGCGCGCAAACACGCGGTGCGGCGCTTCGTCGTCACGAGTTCGGCGGCAGTCTATGGCGAATCGCTGTACCGGTTGCAGCGCCTTTATGAAGACATTTCGCCGGCGGTTCCGGTGTCGTTATACGGCATCACCAAGTTCGCGGCCGAGCGCATGTGCGTGCGGCTGCGCGAATTGTGGTCGTTCGATGTTGTGTGCGCGCGTCTGGGCACGCTGGTGGGGCCGTGGGAACGCGCAACCGGCGTGCGCGATAATTTCGGCACGCATTCGCAGCTCGCGTGCTTCGCGCTGAAAGGCGAGACGGCCATCCTGCCGCAGCATGCGGTACGGCGCGACTGGGTCTACAGCCGCGACGTGGCGGTGGGGCTCATCATGTTGCTCGAAGCGAAAGCTACGCGCCACGCGGTATACAACCTGAGCGCGGGCGGCGAGTGGGGCGGGGTGGAGGAATGGTGCGAGCGGTTGAAAGCCGCTTATCCGCGGTTCAGCTATCGGACTGCCGCGGCAAACGAAAAACCCAACATCGGTTATACCGACCGCGACCGCTGCCCGCTCGACATCGGCCGCATGGTGAGTGAATTCGGCCTGCGGCCGCACACCACTGCCGAAGCCTACGACGGTTATCTTGAATGGATGGGGCGCATGCCGAGCGCGCTGGTTTAAAGCAAGTTTTAGCCGCCGATAAATTCAAAAGCCATTCGCCACAGAGATCACAGAGTTCACAGAGGAAAAGCAGGACAATTCGGCGAGTGTTTTTGGTTTGATGTTTCTTGGTGTTCTCTGTGCCCTCTGTGCCCTCTGTGGCAAAAGTTTTGTTCGAACTTCTAGTCAGCGAAAGCGGAACCAGCCGCGCTGGCCGCGCTCGACGCGGGCTACCAGTTGGGCGAGGGGCACGTCCTGCAGCAGGGTGATCGATTTTTCAGTGGCGTAGGCGCGCGCATTGGCGGTGAAGTCGCCGGTCGCTACATAGATACATCCCCGCGCGTCGTAAGCGTCTTTTTCGTCCTGCAATTCGCGCAAAGGGCCGATGCCGGTCTGCGCGACTTTCCAGCGCTTGCAGCTCACGATTGAAATGCGGCCGTTCTTGTCGAGTTTGAAATCGACCGCACCCTTGAATACTGCGGTCACGGCATAACCGTCGCGCCGGAACGCTTCGCTGATGACCGCCGAAAAATTCTCCCACGGCATGCCGCGTATTTTGCCCAGCGTTTCGGCGACATTGGTCGCGCCCGGCGTTTGCAGCTGGCGCCAGCCGGCGTAACAGGCGATGCCAATGAACGGCAGCGCCGCCGCGACGCCCGCAATGTCTGGCAGAAACAGGCGCACGATTGCGAACATCGCGCCGCCGGCAGCCACGCTGATCCACCACGGGGAGCGCGACAAGTAAGAGAACAGCGAGTCTTTCTTGGCCATATTAGAATAGTCTATTAACGACGCAGCGAAAACGAATCCCGGATTATATGAGCGACACCGCGGCACCGCCATTAAAAGGTATCAAGGTCGTCGAACTCGGCACCTTGATCGCCGGCCCCTTCTGTAGCCGCATTCTCGCCGAGTTCGGCGCCGAAGTGATTAAGGTCGAATCGCCGGACGGCGGCGACCAGATCCGTCAATGGCGCAAGATGTATGAAGGCACGTCTTTGTGGTGGTATGTGCAGGCGCGCAACAAGAAATCCGTGACCGTCAACATGCGCGTGCCGGAAGGCCAGGAGATCGTGCGCAAACTGTGCGCGGATGCGGATATCGTGGTCGAGAACTTCCGTCCCGGCGCACTGGAAAAATGGAACCTCGGTTTCGATGCGCTCGCCAAAATCAATCCGCGCCTGATCATGGTGCGGCTGTCGGGCTACGGCCAGACCGGACCGTACCGCGACCGGCCGGGTTTCGGCGTGATCGGCGAGTCGATGGGCGGCATGCGCTACGTGACCGGTTATGCCGACCGCCCGCCGGTGCGGCTCGGCATTTCGATCGGCGACTCGATAGCGGCGCTCTACGGCGTGATCGGCGCCATGATGGCGCTGCACCACCGCAACGTGAATGGCGGGCGCGGGCAGGTGGTGGACGTTGCATTATACGAAGCGGTGTTCAGCATGATGGAAAGCCTAGTGCCTGAATTCGACGTGTTGGGTTTTGTCCGCGAGCGTGCCGGCAACGCGCTGCCCGGCATCGTGCCGTCGAACACCTACCCGACGCGCGACGGCAAGTTCGTCATCGTGGGCGCCAATAACGATGCAATCTTCAAACGCATGATGACGGCGATAGGGCGCACCGATCTCGCCGACGATGCGACGCTGGCCACCAACGCCGGGCGCGTGCCGCGCACCGCGGAACTCGATGGCGCAATCGCCGACTGGACGCGCCGGCACGATCTCGATCACGTACTCGCGGCACTCGAAAAAGCACAGGTACCATCCGGTAAAGTGTTCGACGTTGCCGATATCGTGAAAGACGCTCATTACATTGCGCGCGGTATGCTGGAGCAGCACAAGCTGCCCGACGGCAAGCCGGTCAAGTTGCCCGGCATCGTGCCCAAATTGTCGGCGACGCCGGGAGCAACTGAGTGGATAGGTCCCAAGCTGGGTGAGCACAATGCTGAAGTGCTGGCAGCGCTCGGGTACGACGATGTGGCCCGGCAGGCGTTGAAGGCGCGTGGAGTTATCTAGATTGCCGTGAGGCGAGAGGCGTGGGTCTGGAAGAGAAGTGTGTCCCGATTGAATGATGCTTTACTTCAAGCGCGGGTTAAGGCGCGACTTCCATGAGCCTCGGCGCTAGACCACGGCTTGATCTTCCCAAGCATTGCACCCATGGCGCGTTCCGCGACTTCGGTGTCGTGGGCCGCTTGGGCGCGCAGCCAGTAGCCGTTGGTAAGGCCGAAAAACCGGCACAGGCGCAAGTCGGTGTCGGCAGTAATGGCCCGTTTGCCGGCCACAATATCTCCGATACGCTGCGCAGGCACGCCGATCTCCTTTGCCAACCGGTACTGGCTGATCCCCATCGGCTTTAGAAACTCTTCCAGCAAGAGTTCGCCGGGCGTTACAGGCTTGAGCTTACGCATCAGTATTCTCCGTCAGTGATAATCCACGATCTCGACATCTTCGGCGCCTGTGCCCGTCCAGCGGAAGCACAAACGGAACTGATCATTTACCCGGATGCTGTGCTGCCCAGCGCGATCGCCTTTCAGGGCTTCAAGTCGATTGCCAGGCGGCACCCGCAGGTCGTCCAATTGGCCCGCGATCTCCAGTTGTCGCAGCTTGCGTCGCGCCACAGACGCAATGTTCGCAAACCGCTTGACCCGCTCGCCCCTCGAAAGAGCTTGCGTGTCAACGCATTTGAAGGTCTTGACCACGAAAAATAGTAACGCGACACGTGATTAACGTCAAGCGTGACTATCGAGTAAATGGAGTAAGCCCAATCGGGCCTGACCTTTAACCCTTTGCGGTAAAGCTGTAATGAAGCCATTAGCTTGACACCCCCCCGCCTGCTATGTGAGCATCGCTCGCAAATCGTAGGTTCAGTCGGAGGAGATCATGCGTATTACCAGAACGTTATTTCTGCTTGCACTCGCCACCCTCGGCATGGTGTCGGGCGGCGCGCTGGCGCAGGCGCTCGAGAAACCGAAAATCACCATCGCGGTCGGCGGCAAGCCGCTGCTGTATTACCTGCCGCTGACGATTGCCGAGCGGCGCGGCTTCTTCAAAGACGAAGGGCTCACCGTGGAGATCGTCGATTTCCCGGGTGGCGCGCGCGCATTGCAGGCGATGGTCGGCGGCAGCGCCGATATCGTGTCCGGCGCTTACGAGCATACGATCAACATGCAGGCGAAAGGCATCAACATCGTCGGCATAGCGCTCGAAGGCCGCTACTCGGGCATCGTGCTCGGCGTGCATAAAAGCAAGATCACGCAGTACAAATCGCCGAAAGACATGAAGGGCTGGAAAATCGGCGTCACGGCGCCGGGCTCCAGCACCAACATGATGGTCAGCAGTCTGCTGGCGAAAGACGGCCTGAAACCCGACGCAGTGTCCTTTGTCGGCGTCGGCGCGACGGCTGGAGCGGTTGCCGTCATGCGCAAAGGCGAGCTCGACGGCATTTCCAACCTCGACCCGGTGATTGCGCGGCTCGAAGCTTCGGGCGACATCATCCCGGTCATCGACACGCGTACCGCCAAGGGCATGAAAGAAGTCTACGGCGGTGCTTATCACGCGGGCTGCATCTACGCGCCGGCGGACTGGGTCAAGAAAAACCCCAACACCGCACAGGCCGTCGTCAACGCGATGGTACGCGCCAATCTCTGGCTGCAGAAAGCGCGGCCCGAGGAGATAGTCGCAACCGTGCCGTCCGAGTACTACGGTGACGACCCGACAATGTACAAGGTTGCCCTGCTGAAAAACATGGAAGGCTATTCACCCGACGGCTTGTTTTCGTTGGATGGAGCGAAGAACGTGTTCAATGTGCTCAATTCGTTCGAGCCCACGGTGCAGGCGGCGAAAATCGACCTCGCGAAAACTTTCGACAACAGTTTCGCGCAGAAGGCGCTGAAGAAATACCGCAAGTAGCGGACGGGTCCGCCGCACTTGCTCAGCGAATAGGAACGGACAGCGTAAAGCTGCCGTTCAATTCGCAGGCCTGTTGAAACAGGTGGCCGGACGCTGGAGTCTCGCCCCCGCTATAATTCCCACCGATGTCACAGTCTCCCGCACTCGCGTTATCCAATATCACCGTTACGTTCGTCGCCGGCGACGCCGGCGGTAAAACCTATACGGCGGTGCGCGACACCACGCTGACGGTAGGCGCTGGCGAATTCGTATCCGTAGTGGGGCCGACCGGCTGTGGCAAATCGACACTTCTAAATATAGCGGCGGGACTGCTGGAAACTTCCGCCGGTGAGGTGAGCGTGCTGGGCGGAGCGCTGGCGGGCATCAATCGCCATGCCGGTTACATGTTTCAGTCGGACGCGCTGCTGCCGTGGCTGACGGCGTACGACAATGTCGCGCTTGGCCTGCGTTATCGAGACGTTGCAGAGGATGTCGTGCGTGAAAAGGTTGAAGCCTGGCTTGCGCGCGTGGGTTTGAGCGCGCATGGCAGCCGCTTTCCGCACCAGTTGTCCGGCGGTATGAAAAAACGCGTGGCACTCGCGCAGATGCTCATCCTCGACCCTAAAATCCTGCTGATGGACGAACCGTTTTCAGCACTCGACATCCAGACGCGGCAGTTGATGGAAAACGAGCTGCTCGAACTGTGGTCGGCCGACCGCAAGTCGGTGGTGTTCATCACGCACGATCTGGACGAGGCAATCGCGTTGTCCGACCGGGTGGTGGTGCTGTCGGCGGGGCCCGCGACGCGCCCGATCGGTGAATTCGTGATTGACCTGCCGCGGCCGCGCGACGTGGCCGAAATCCGCATGACGCCGCGCTTCGTGCAGCTGCACACCGAAATCTGGCGCGTCATGAAGAGCGAAGTGCTGAAAGGTTATGAGCAAAGCCAGCGGCACTGACGCGCGTTCCCGGCTCGCGCTGTATCACGCGCTGCTGCTGGGCGGCGTGTTCACGTTCTGGTATCTGATGACCGAGCCGCTGTTGTGGTCGGAAGAGGCCGCGCGCAATACGGCGTTCTTTTTCGGCAAACCGCTGATCGTCCTGCAGAAGACCTGGGAGTGGTTCGCGAGCGGCAAGATCTACGAGCACCTGCTGATCACGCTGATCGAAACGCTGCTGGCATTCGGCATTGGTACCGCAGGCGGGCTCGGGGTTGGACTATGGCTCGCCTTGTCGCCGACCGCGTCCGCGCTGGCCGATCCGTACATCAAGGCCATGAACGCGATGCCGCGCGTGATACTCGCGCCGATTTTTGCCGTGTGGTTCGGGCTCGGCATCATGTCCAAAGTCGCGCTCGGCATCACGCTGGTCTTTTTCATCGTGTTCTTCAATGTTTACCAGGGCGTGAAGGAAGTCAGCCCGGTGGTGCTCAACAACGCGCGCATGCTGGGCGCGAGTTCGCGCCAGTTGCTGCGCACCGTCTACGTGCCGTCGGCGATGTCGTGGGTATTTTCGAGCTTGCATACCTCGGTCGGCATGGCGTTCGTCGGCGCGGTCGTCGGCGAGTATCTTGGTTCTGCGCGCGGCGTCGGCTATCTGATTCTGCAGGCTGAGGGCGCCTTCGATATCAATACTGTATTCGCCGGCATCCTGGTGCTTACCGCGTTCGCACTCGCGCTCGACGCAGTGGTGTCGGTTGCCGAAAGGCGTCTGCTGGTATGGCGGCC
>CANJHY010000095.1:0-17899 GCA_947474275.1 Betaproteobacteria bacterium | reverse complement strand
GCATCCGCTACGCGCTGTTTCGGCCGAATGCGTCGATCATGACAATTATTTCGATCATGAGCCGCGGCCACTTTTTGATTTTGATCCCGCGGTCGATGCGTTCCGCCAGGACGCGACCGCACGCTACTACGCGGCGCGCGACGAGCAGGTCAGGCTCAAGTCCAGAGTTGCCTCTGCGTCGGCGGCGAAGTAAGTGATGTCCGGGTTAACTGCGGAATCGCCGCCATGATGCCTCACGCCGCAGGGGGCGAAGCGGCTGACGCGCGACTGACCATTGCACAGCCCGATGACTGGCACCTGCATGTGCGGGATGTACCCTACATTGCGTCGGTGCTGCCCGGCACGCTGCGCTGCTTTCACCGCGCGGTCATCATGCCGAACCTGCATCCGCCGGTCACGACGGTGGCAGCGGCGGCGGCCTACCGGGCGCGCATATTGCAGGCGGTTCCCGCCGGCACGGATTTCGAGCCGCTGATGACGCTGTATCTGAGCGACAGCTTTGATGCGGCAGAGATTCGCGCAGCGAAGGACAGTGGGTTTGTCCACGCGGTCAAGCTTTACCCCAAAGGCATTGCCCACGCCGGGCAACCGGGCGTTACCGCGATCGAGCGTTGTTTTCCGGTGTTCGAGGCGATGGAGAAACATGACCTGCCGCTCCTGGTGCATGGTGAGACGACCGATGTCGCGGTGGATGCATTCGATCGCGAGGCGGTTTTTGTCGAGCAGACATTGAACCGCGTCGTGAAGCAGTTTCCCGGATTGCGCGTGGTCGTCGAGCATATTTCCACGCGCGAGGCGGTCGACTTTGTATTGGCGGCGGGCGCCAATGTCGCCGCGACGGTTACGCCGCAGCATGTGCTGCTTAACCGGAATGCCTTGTTCGAAAAGGGCTTTCGTCCGCACCACTATTGCATACCGCTGCTCAAACGCGAAGTGCACCGGCTCGCGATATTGGGCGCCATCACGTCGGACAGCCGCAAGTTTTTTCTGGGCACCGACAGCGCTCCGCACGTCAGGGAACTGAAGGAACATGCGTGCGGCTGCGCCGGCGTTTACACCGCGCATGCGGCGATCGAACTCTATGCGATGGCGTTTGACGCGGCGCGCGCACTGCACCGCCTCGAAGCGTTTGCGAGTTTCAACGGCCCGGATTTTTACCGCTTGCCGCGCAATACCGCCACGATTACGCTCGAAAAGAAGGCGTGGCAGATGCCGGCGGAAATTCCCTATGGCGATGGTGAAACGCTCGTTCCGCTGTTCGCCGGGCAGACATTGCCGTGGCGGCTGGTCGCCTGAACCTGTTGCCGTTATTCACTGAATACTTTTCAACCGACAGAACTCCAGGAGTCACCATGTCAAGGATTATGAGTATTTCCGTCGTCACTCTGTTGAGCGTGATGGCGGCAGCCAATGCGCAGACGTATCCGGCCAAGCCGGTGCGCATCATCGTGCCGTTCCCGCCTGGCGGCGGCACCGATATCGTGGCGCGCGCGGTGGGGCAGAAACTGGGCGAAGCCCTCGGCCAGACTTTCGTGATCGACAACCGCAGCGGCGCAGGTGGAACCGTCGGCTCGGAAACGGCTGCCAAGGCGCCCGCCGACGGCTATACGCTGGCCATGGCGACCTCCAGCACGCATGGCGTGGCGCCCAGCTTGTATACAAAGCTGGGCTACGATCCGGTGCGGGACTTCGCAGCGGTGACGCTGGTCGCGACGACACCTTTCGTGCTCGTTGTGCATCCGTCGCTGCCGGTGAAGACGGCGGGTGATCTGATTGCTCTCGCTAAACGCCAACCCGGGAAATTGAACTACGCGTCGGCGGGCAACGGCAGTTCCAACCATCTCACGGTCGAGATGTTCAATATGATGGCAGGCGTCAAAATGACGCATGTTCCGTACAAGGGCAGCGGGCCTGCGCTCGTGGACCTGATGGCAGGGCAGGTCGACCTCGCAATCAACGATATGTCTTCGCTGCTCAATTTTGTCAACGCGGGCAAGATGCGCGCGGTGGCGGTCACCAGCACCGCCCGCAACCCGGCGTTGCCCAACGTGCCGACGGTGGCGGCGTCCGGGCTGCCCGGGTATGACGCGGAGGCGTGGTATGGCGTAATTGCGCCGATCAAGACCCCCGCGCCGATTACGGCGAAGTTGCAGGAGGAGATTGTGAAAGCCATGCGCGTGAGCGACTTGAAAGAGCGCCTGCATACCCAGGGTCTCGACGCGGTGGGCAATTCCCAGGCGGAGTTTCTGGCCTACATGCAGCGCGACATCGCCAAGTGGGCAAAGGTGGTCAAGGCGTCCGGCGCGCGCATAGACTGAGACTGCAGCCGCAACCAAAGGAACGACATGGATCCACTGATGAAACTGCCCACGCATGACCGCTATCCGTTTTCGTATATCGATGACAGACCCGACTACAGCTGGCCCGGCGGCAAGCGGCTGGCCTTTTTTGTCGGCACCAATCTGGAGTATTTCGCGTTCAAAACCGGCGATGGCGCTCTCGACAACGCGGTGGTCAACGCCAAGCAGACGCACCGCAATTACGCGTGGCGCGATTACGGCCTGAGGGTGGGGTTGTCGTATCTGCTCGACATGTTCGATGAACTCGGGTTGCCGGCCGCGCACAATACCAACAGCCTGCTGTACGACTACCGCGCCGAGATTTTTCCGCGCATCCGCAAGCGCGGCGATGAGATCGTGGGACACGGCCGGACCAACTCCGAGCACCAGGACCATATGTGGGAGGTCGATGAAGCGCGCATGATCAACGACGTCACCAGCGCGATTGCGCGTCACGAGGGAAAACCGCCCGCCGGGTGGATGGGGCCGGGGCTGAGCGAGAGCAACGTGACGCCGGACCTCCTGCATGAAGCGGGCTACAAATATCTGATGGACTGGCCGTGCGACGATCAGCCGATCTGGCTGAAAACCCGCAGCGGCCGCATTCTGGCGGTGCCGTACTCGATCGAGATCAATGACGGCCCGGTCATCGCGCGGCGGCAGCACAGCGCGCGCGAATTTGCGGACATGATCGTGGATCATTTCGAGGAGTTGCTGAAGCAGTCGGTCAAGCGCCCGCTGGTATGCTCGGTGGTGATACACCCGTTCATCATGGGGCAGCCGTTCCGGCTGCGCGCATTGCGCCAGGCCCTCGAACACTGCGTCAGGCATCCGCAGCGCGAGCAGGTCTGGTACACCCTGCCGTCGCGTATCGCCGAGCACTGCTATGCGCTGCCGGACGGCATTGTGCCGGGATGCGCATGACGCTCGCCGAAGCGCTCGCCGCGCGCATCGCCGCGACCGACTTTGACGCGATTACGCCGCAGGCGCTGCATTACGCCAGGATCGGCGTGCTGGACACGCTGGCGGTAGGCATTGCCGGTGCGGGCGAAGAGGCCGTGTCGATTGCACAGAGGGTGACGGGCGCTGCAGGCGGTCCTGCCTTGCTGTGGGGCTCAGATCAGCGGGTCGGCGTGCTCGATGCCGCATTCATCAACGGCATTGCGGCCAACGTGCTCGACTTTGATGACTGTACCGACAATCTGGGCGGTCATCCGTCGTCGCCGGTACTGCCCGCGCTGATCGCGCTCGCGGAAGAGCGCGGTGCAAGCGGACGCGATGTGATCACGGCGTATGTCGCCGGCTTCGAGACTGAGACCTGTATCGGGCGCGGGGTGAACTTCCATCATTACGAGAAAGGCTGGCATCCGACCGCGACGCTGGGCGTGTTCGGGGCCGCCGCGGCGTGCGCCAGGCTGATGAAGTTGAATGCGGAACAGACGACGCGCGCGCTTGCGCTGTGCGCGTCGCTGGCGGCCGGCGTCAAATCCAATCTGGGCTCGATGGCCAAACCGATGCACATCGGCCACTCGTCGCGCAACGGTCTCCTGGCGGCGCGCCTCGCCGCCGAAGGATTCACCGGCAATGCCGACGCGCTTGAACACCATCATGGGTTTCTGGAACTCTTCAACGGGGCAGGCACCTACGACATCGGCCGCATACTCGCCAAGTGGGGCACGCCATGGGATATCGAGATGCCCGGCATCGCGATCAAGCAGTATCCATGCTGCCTCAGCACGCAGGCAGCTGTCGACGTCATGCTCCAGCTGACGCGCGAGCATGGTCTTGAGGCGGGCAAGGTCGCGCGGGTGGATGCGCGCATTGCTGCACGGCGTCTCGCGCATACCAACCGGCCCTCGCCACGCAGCGCGCTCGACGCGAAGCTGAGCGCACAGTACGTGCTGGCGCGCGCGCTCGTCAATCGCGAAGTCAACCTGCCGCATTTTGAGGGCGACAGCTACCGCGATCCCGCAATCCAGCCGGCGATGACGCTGATGCATGTCGTTCCGCTCGATGCGCAGACGCTGGCGCGCGAGGGGGACTCTTATGCCGATGTCGTCGTTACACTGCATGATGGCCGTACGTTCGAGGGAAGCATCGAGCGGCCGGTGGGGCATCATGCGGGTGTGCCGTTGGCAGCCGCTCTGCACCGACGCAAGTTCGAAGGCTGCGTGCACCGGCACCTGGGGCGGCAGCAGATGGATGATTTCTACGGCGCGGTGCAGTCGCTGGAGAACATCAGAGACGTGCGTGAGCTGACTGCCCACATCGTCGTCGCAGCAAGCCGGCCCGCCGCACGCGCGGCGGGTTAAGGTGATGCAATAGCGTCAATTTTCCAAACAATTCAGTATCTACAAGGTCACTATGAACCCAGCGTTGCACGTCACATCGCGGTTAATCATTCTTGGCGCAGCGATCGCGGCTATTGAGCCCGTCGCAGCGGCAGAGCCGGCGTATCCAAGCCGCCCGCTGCGCGTCGTGATTCCGTTTGCGCCTGGCGCATCGAACGACATTACGGCACGGCTGATTGCGCCGCGCCTGTCGGATGCGCTGCGCGTTGCGGTCGTGGTCGACAACCGCGCGGGGGCCGGTGGGGTGCTGGGCGCGGATCTCGTCGCCAAGGCGCAGCCGGATGGCTACACAGTACTGATGGGAAGCCCGGGGCCGCTCACGGTTAATCCCGTCATGATTTCCCAGCTCCCGTATCAACCGAAGCGGGATTTTGCGGCGGTTACGCTGATCGCGATGGTGCCGCTGATCCTGCAGGTGAACCCTGCCATACCTGCCAAATCGGTCCAGGAGTTGATCGCGCTGGCGACCGCGGCACCCGGCAAACTCAACTACGCATCCGCGGGCGTGGGCAGCGTGCCGCATCTCGCCGGCGAGCTGTTCAAGCTCATCGCCAAGGTCGACGTGACGCATATTCCCTATAAGGGCAGCAGCCCGGCGATTACGGATCTCCTCGGCGGGCAGGTGTCGATGTTTTTCGACAACATGGCGTCGGCAGTGCCGTACGTTAAGGCAGGCCGCCTGCGCGCGTTGGCGATCACCACACCGAAGCGCTCGGCGGTTTTGCCCGACCTGCCAACGATGATAGAGGCTGGCGTGCCGGCGTATGAGGCTTACTCATGGAACGGCGTCGTGGTCCCGGTGGCCACCCCGAAGGTCGCCGTCGAGCGGCTGGCGAAGGAAATTTCCGCGGTGCTTGCCCACCCCGAGATCCGCGAGAAAATGAACGCGCTGGGCGCGGAAATCGTCGCCAGTTCGCCAGCGGCATTTGCGGCCTTCATTGACAAGGAAACCCAGAAGTGGGGGCAGGTGGTGCGTGCCGCGAACATCAAACCCGAATAAGCAGGAGAATATTTTTGTCATCAACTGAGCTAGATCAACTGACGTCCGCGGTAGATGGCGCCATGGTGCTCGCCGAGCGGCTTTTCACGGATCTGCGCACCCATACGGCGGCAGAGGAAGGTGTAAGCCGCGAGTCGTACGGCGTGGGTGAGCAGTATGCGCACGATCAGGTGGCGGCCGCGGCCGCCTCGCTTGCGCTTGAGATTGCCGTGGATTTTGCCGGCAATCTGTATTTGACGCTGCCGGGACGCGACCGGACGCTGCCTGGCTGGATTACGGGTTCGCATCTGGATTCGGTGCCCAATGGCGGCAACTATGATGGCGCCGCGGGCGTCATTGCCGGAGTGGCCGCGCTGGCCGCCATGCGCAGTTCGGGACTCGTGCCGGCTACCGATGTCACTGTCATGGGCATCCGCGCTGAAGAGGCGAGCAGCTGGTACAGCGGGAACCACGGCGGCCATCTTGGCAGCCGTACTGTGCTGGGGATGCTGGAGCCGGGAGAACTGCAGGCGGCGATCAACGTGAAGAGCAATCGCACGCTGGCCGCGCATATGCGTGAGGCCGGATTCGATCCGGATGCCGCCAGCGACAAGAGCAAACTGCTGCCGCGAAGCAAATATAAAGGCTATCTGGAACTGCATATCGAGCAGGGGCCGGTGCTGGACAACCGCGGCATCCCGGTCGGCATCGTCACCGGGATCCGGGGCTCGGCCCGCGCGCGCAATGCTTGCTGCATCGGCGCCTACACGCATTCCGGCGCGGTCCCGCATGAGTACCGCAGCGATGCGGTACTGGCGACCGCTGAACTGTGCCATCGCCTCGATCAGGCATGGGAAGACGTGCGCCGCAGCGGCGGCGATCTGGTCTTCACCGTCGGCAAGCTTTATACCGACCCTGGCGCGCATTCGATTACCAAGGTGCCCGGGGAAACGCGCTTTACCATCGACCTGCGCAGCCAGGATCTGGCCACGCTCGAAAAAATGGTGGCGCTGGCGCAGGATCTCGCCGCAGAGATCGGCGCCCGGCGCCGCGTCAAGTTCGATCTCGGGAGGTTCAATATTTCCGAACCCGCGCAGATGGACGCGGATGTCCGGCGACGGCTGGTCGACGGCGCCGCCCAACTCAATGTTGCGCAGATGTCGTTGCCAAGCGGCGCGGGGCATGATGCGCAGGATTTCGCACTGGCGGGTTTCCCGGCTGGCATGATCTTCGTGCGCAATGCGCATGGCAGCCACAATCCCCATGAAGCGATGGCAATGCCGGACTTTGCGCTGGGCACGCGGCTCCTTGCCTGGATGCTGTTGAATTGAGGCCGCGATGACTGCCCGCACGCTACCGCCTCATCGCATGGGCGCCGCGACCGCGGCGGCCGAAATAGCTGCCGGACGCCTGACCTCTGAAGCGCTGGTGCGCGATTGCCTCGATCGCATAGCCGTACGCGAAGATGCGGTGCAGGCGTGGACGCATCTTGACCGCGATGCCGCCCTCCGCGCGGCGCGGGACCTCGACCAGCGCCAGTCGCTTGGAGCGCTGCATGGCGTGCCACTCGGCGTCAAGGATGTCATCGATACGCACGACATGCCCACGGCATACGGTTCGCCGATTTATCCGGCTCACCAGCCAGCGGCGGACGCGGGATGTATCGCCATGGCCCGCGCAGCCGGCATGCTGGTGCTGGGCAAGACGGTGACGACCGAATTCGCGACGAGTTATCCCGGCAAGACGCGCAATCCGCACAATCCCGCGCATACGCCGGGCGGTTCATCGAGCGGCTCGGCGGCAGCGGTCGCGGATTTCATGCTGCCGCTGTCGGTCGGCACGCAGACCGGCGGCTCCGTCATCCGGCCGGCAAGTTTTTGCGGCGTCGTCGGCTTCAAGCCGAGCTTCGGGCTGATCAACCGCAGCGGCGCCAAGCAGCTTTCCGACACGCTCGATACCGTGGGCGTATTCGGCCGCGAGGTCGCAGATGTTGCGCTGCTCGCCGCGGTGTTGAGCGGGCGCGGCGATCTGGCAGTGACGAAACCGGGTGCGCCGCCGCGCATCGGATTCTGCCGCACGCCGGACTGGGCGCAAGCTGCTCCTGACACGGTGGCCGCGCTTGAACAAACCTGCGCAAAATTGAGTGCGGCAGGCGCAGTGGTAACGGACTGCAATCTGCCGCCTCTGTTTGTCGAACTCGGCGAAGTGCATCGCACCATCGAATATTTCGAGATTGCGCGGGCGCTGCAGCATGAGTATCGGCACCATCGCGCGCTACTGTCGGCGGGTCTGGCAGCGCGTGTGGAAGCCGGGCTGGCGTGCCCGGGTGAAGACTACGAAGCCGCCACCCGGCATGCCCGCGACTGCCGCGCGCTGATCGATGACTGCTTCCGGGAATTCGACGTGCTGCTGACCCCCAGCGCGATTGGTGAGGCGCCCGCCGGATTGAG
This sequence comes from Betaproteobacteria bacterium, assembly GCA_947474275.1. Lineage (GTDB taxonomy): Bacteria > Pseudomonadota > Gammaproteobacteria > Burkholderiales > SG8-41 > PALSA-1004. The sequence goes on along the minus strand of CANJHY010000095.1, from coordinate 9,780 downwards.
TTCGACCGGCAAAGCCGTGTTCAATCGCATGTGGACATTGCTTGGCCTGCCGTGCATCACGCTGCCGCGTTATCGTGGCGAGGCGGGGCTTCCGGTTGGAATACAGATCATCGGCCGTTTTCGCGCGGACCGGAAAACGCTGGATGTCGCGGCGTGGGTCGAGCAGGAGTTCAGGCGGCAGTCCTGACGTAGCGGCTCGCCAGCAGATCCACGTTGTCTCTGGCGTGCGGCGCTACGCTGGCATTCCACGGTGCCTCGGAAAGTTCGCGCCATTCCGGCGATGTGGCATTTTCCAGCGCGTCGAAGTGATACAGCGCCGCATATTGGTGCGTTCCGGCTGCTGCGTGAAACAGGCGTCCACACTGGAAACCGGGTACCGCGGCAAGTGATGCTGCATGTGCGGCGAACCAGCCCGCAACTTCAGTCGCGAATTCCGACTCGAGATTAATCGCGCGGATTAAGAGCGCACCTGCGCCGGGAGGAGGCATTTGATTGCCGGGAACGATCTGCTCTGCTTCCATGCGCACCAGCTTGATGCAGCGCCAGCCGACGCGCCGCGTCCACGGTGAGTTGTTCTCGTAGCCGATCGCCAGATAGCCGGGACTGCGCAGCACCGCGATGGACGATAGATCGTACGTTGTGACGGAAACCGCGTTGCGGTCCGCGCCCAGCCATCGCCGGCAATCGAGGAAACCGGGCACGCGCCTTCGTTCCGGAATATGCTCGGTGTCATACCAGTCGTGAAACTCGTCTGCCGCCACCGGCGAGTAATCGAAACACGACAGGAGCAATCCGAGCGGCCGGGTCATTGTGCGAATCCCGCGCAGCAGGGTTGCTTCACGTGGCGTGTCCCTGCGCAAAACATTGAGCGGAGCGGACTGCGCTGATAAGATAGAGCCATTCTGCAGCGCTGTATTCCTTGTTTGAACAATTCCATCTTATCAGGTTCATGATGATGCCGATGACACGCCGTATTGCGTTAACCCTTGCAATGTCTGTTGCGGGCAGTGCAGGGGCGGCCGAGTATCCGGTCAAACCGATCCGGATGCTGGTTGCGTTTGCGCCCGGCGGCGGCACCGACATCATCGGCCGCATTGCGGCGCAGGGCATCACCGAGAATCTCGGCCAGCATGTGGTGGTCGACAACCGCCCGGGCGCGGGCGGCAACATCGGCACCGAAATGGTGGCCAAGGCACTGCCTGACGGCTACACGCTGATTACCGCCGGTACCGGCACGCACGCGATCAACCCCTCGCTGTATGCAAAAATTCCATATGACGCCGTGCGCGACTTTGTGCCGGTTTGCCTGGTCGCCGAAACGCCTTATCTGATGGTGGTGCCGGTGTCCGTGCCGGCACGGACGGTCAGGGAATTTATTGAATTGGCGAAGGCTGCGCCGGGCAAACTTAACATGGCGTCCTCCGGCGCGGGCGGCATGCCGCATCTTTCGGGCGAGCTTTTCAAAATCATGACGGGCGTGCAGTTGACGCATATTCCCTATAAGGGCACCGGTGCGGTATTTCCGGATCTCATCGCCGGCCGCATGCAGGTGACGTTCGGCGACATCGTGGCGACGTACCCGTACGCCAAGGCCGATCGTCTGCGTGCGCTGGGGATCACGTCGCCGAAACGCGCGGCGCAACTGCCCGACATTCCCACCATTGCCGAGAGCGGCGTGCCGGGTTACGACGCGGTGGGCTGGTTTGCCGTGTTCGCGCCGGCGAATACGCCGGCGCATGTGGTCGCGAAACTCAACGCGGCGATCGTCAAGTTCGTGCGCAAGCCGGAATTGAAAGACCGGCTCGCCGCGCTAGGCGCTGAAATCGTCGCCAGCAGTCCCGACGAGCTGGCGCGGATTCAGCGCAATGATATTGCGCGCTGGGCCAAAGTCGTCAAAGAATCCGGCGCGAAGGCGGAATGATGAACGCACAGCCGGCAGCAGCACAGAACATGGGCGCGGGTTTGACCGCGGCGCTGGTTACTCGCACGCGCGCCATCACTCATGGCGCCTTGCCCTCCAACGTGCGTGAACTGGCGCTGCAGTGTGCGCGTGACTGGTTTGCCGTGACCATCGCCGGCGCCGACCAATCGTTGCCGGCGTTGCTGCTGGAGCATGCGTTGGCGGAGGGCGGCAGGCCGCTCGCGAGCATTGTCGCGCGCAGCGCAAAAGTCGCGCCCCTGCAGGCGGCGCTCATCAACGGCGCCACGGCGCACATGCTGGACTACGACGACGTCAATCTGAGCATGAACGGGCATCCGTCGGCCGTCATCATGCCGGCTTTGCTGGCGGCAGCGGAACCGCTGCACGCTGCGGGTGCGGATTTGATTGCCGCGTTTGTCGCCGGCTATGAAACCGCATGCCGTGTCGGTTTGCTGGTGGCGCCGGGACATTATGCGCGCGGTTATCATGCGACTGCGACCGTCGGAGCAGTCGCTGCGGCAGCTGGATGTGCGCATCTGATGAAGCTGAACGCCGCGCAGACGGCTGCGGCTCTTGGGATCGCAGCGACGCAGGCGGCGGGTCTGAAGTCGATGTTCGGCACCGAATGCAAGCCGTTTCACGCCGGGCTGGCAGCGCAAAGCGGATTGCGCGCGGCCCAGTTGGCGGCGCGCAATATGGATAGCCGCATGGATGTGCTCGAGTGCGCGCAGGGATTTGCCGCGACGCTGAGCCCGAATTGCAATCCGCAGGCGATCCTCGGCAACCCGGACAAGTTTTATATTCTGGAAAATCTTTTCAAGTATCACGCGTCTTGTTACGGGACCCACTCCGCGCTCGAATGCGTGCGGCAGTTGCGCGAAGCGCACGGCGTGGAACCGGCGATGATCAAACACGCGATCGTGCGCGTCGAGCAGGGTTCAAACGGCGTGTGCAATATTCAGAATCCGCGCAACGGGCTGGAGGCCAAATTCAGCGTGCGGTTCATGACCGCGCTTGGGCTTGCTGCGGTGGACACTTCGGACCTCGCCGTTTACTCCGAGGCCACTGCGGCTGAGCCGGCTTTGTGCGCGTTGCGCGATCGCATCACAGTCGAACTCGTCAGCGGCTGGACCAGCATGCAGACGGAAATCATACTCGAACTCGTTGATGGCAGGCGGTTAACGGCCATGACCGACGCAGGTGTTCCGGCCACGGATTTTGCCGGGCAGGGGCGTCGCATCACCGCGAAATTCGAGCGCTTGGTCACGCCCGTACTGGGTGCGTCACGCGGTCGCGATTTGCTGTCGCTGTTGCAGCGTCTCGATCAGACCGGCGTCGATGAACTGATGGCGGCGGCATCATTGCCGGCAGGAGCGTAGGTTAGTGGATCAGACCGAACAGCAAGTCGCCACGGGCATCCGCAATTTGTTGGCATGGGCGCACGCCGCGCAGAGCGCGCCAATTCCCGCGGCGGTTCTGCACAAAGCCGCGATAGTGATTGCGGACAATCTCGCCGCCACGGTCGCGGCGCGCGAGGAGCCTGAAGTCAGGCGTGTCCACGCACAACTGCTGGAAGCGGGCGCCCGTGCGGAGGCCACGATTTTTTGCGGCGGCGCCCGGCGCACGGATCGCTACTCCGCCGCGCTGGGCAATGGAATTGCCGGTAGCTGGTGCGAACTCGATGAAGGCTATCGGCTGGCGCCCTGTCATGCCGGCCTCTACACTGTGCCGGTCCTGCTCGCCGAGGCCGAGGCACTCGGTCTTACATTCGAACAGACACTGCGGGCGGCGGTCATCAGCTACGAGGTGACAGCGCGGTTTGCGCGCTGCTGGGTATTTCCGCAGTTGACGCTGCATCCGCATCCGCAAACGGCGGCGATTGGCGGTGCGGTTGCCAGTGCAGTTGCGCGCGGCCTGGACCTCAAGCAGCTGACGGATGCGGTGACCTCGGCGGCCACCCTGATCACGGTCGGTGATTACCGGCACGCAGTGGATGGCGCACTCGTGCGCAATGTGTGGGCGGCGGTCGGCTCCACCAATGGAATGCGTGCCGCGGAGTGGGCGCAGTGCGGCATCGGTGGTCTTTTGCGCGGGCCGTATGCGGTTTACACCGAGTTACTCGGACAGGCGCCGGCGCCGGAATTTCTCGATCGCGAGCTGGGACAGGAATGGGCGATCACCCAGGGTTATCACAAGATTCACGCGTGCTGTCAGTCCACGCACTCGGCGGCCGAAGCGGTGCTCGACGCACGCGGGCGCATGCCGTCCGCCAAAAACGAAAAAAACATCACGCGCGTTACGCTCGAAACGCACCGGCCGGGCATGAGCAACCGCAACCCGGGCACGTCATTGGCGGCGAAGTTTTCTTTCGAGCATGTGGTCGCCACCGCCCTGGCGCACGGGCATGCGGGGCACGCGGCGTTTTCCGCGGCAACGCTGGAGGCGCCGCGCGTCAAGGCACTGAGGGAGAAAGTCGAATTGGTTCAATACGCGCCTTTGTTACCGCGGCCACATGACCGCCCGGCGCGCATTACGCTGCATTTCGATGACCAAAGCACTCTCACGACCGAATGTCTCAGCGCGCGCGGCGGCCCGGACCAGCCGTTTTCCGAAGCGGTCATCATTGGCAAGATCGAGCACATCACTGCTGACGTTTACCCGCATTTTCTGCGGCCTTTTCGCGCGCTGCTGGCGGCAGAGCCGGGCGCCAAGGAGAAATCATGGCCCGCGGTCGTGCAGGAAATTACGGAGCGCTAACCCCCATGCCGTCAATCGTCGTCATTCTGGTCGCATTTGTTCTCGCGCTTGTGCCGGCAATGGCAGCAGCGCAGACGTATCCGGCCAAGACTGTCCGTCTCGTCGTTGCGTTTGCGGCGGGCGGCACGACTGACATCCTGGCGCGCGTGCTGGCGCAGAAGCTCACGGCCGCCACCGGGCAGCAATTCATTGTCGATAACCGGCCGGGCGCAGGCGGCACGCTGGGATCGGATCTCGTTGCGAAGTCCGCCGCCGACGGCTATACGCTGAATTTCGGTTCAACCAGCTCAATCGCGGTTGCACCGAGCCTGTATCCGAACCTGCCGTACGACCTGCTGCGGGACTTCACGCCGGTTACTGAGCTTGCAGTGGGGCCCATCGTGCTGGCGGTCCATCCATCGTTGCCGGCGCGCAATGTGACAGAACTGATCGCATTGGCGAAGGCGCGCCCGGGTACTCTCAATTTTGGCTCGTCCGGCAACGGCACTTCGCTGCATCTTGCCGGCGAGTACCTCAAGTTCCTCGCCAAAATCGAAATGACGCATGTGCCCTACAAGGGAATCGGCCAGGCGGTGCCGGATCTGGTCGCCGGGCAGTTGCAGCTGATGTTCTCCGACATGGCGCCGTTCGATCCGTTCGTGAAAGCCGGCAAGTTGCGCGTCATCGCAGTGACTACGGGCAAGCGCTCAACGCTTTATCCGAACCTTCCCGCGATTGCCGAATCCGGCCTGCCCGGCTTCGACCTTGCCGGCTGGTATGGGGTGCTCGCGCCAACCGGCACTCCCAAGGCTGCGGTCGACCGCCTGAGCGAAGAGTTCAGGACTGCGTTGAATGCCGCCGACATGAAAGAGCGTTACGTGACGCTGGGGCTGGAACCGGTCGGCAGCACGCCGGAGCAATTCGGCGTCTTTATCCGCGCCGAGCTTGCGAAATGGGGCGACATCATCAAGCGCTCTGGTGCGCGTCTCGACTGATGCCCCCGTCGCGGGCAGTGACCGTGAATGCCCATGCCTGATTTCGTGTACAACAATCCGGCGCACCGGCTGGTCCTGGGCTGGGGGGCGCGCGGCGCGCTGAAGACGGAGCTGGCGTTGCTGGGTGTGAAGAGACCGCTGGTGGTGTGCAGCCCGCGCGCGGCGTCCTCACCCGAAGTAGGTGCGCTGTGCGACTTGCTCGCGCTCGACGCGGATGGCATTTACAGCGGAGCAACGATGCACGCGCCGGTCGCCTCGGCAGTGGAGGGCGGCCAGCGCGCAACGCTGCTGGGGGCCGACTGCCTGATTGCCTTTGGCGGCGGCAGCGCGAGCGATCTCGCCAAGGGCATTGCGCTTGCCTGCGCGGAAGAGGGGCATCTGTTCGACTTCGTGCTCGAGCGCGCGCCCGACGGCAGCATCAGCAGCCCGACGTCGAAACGACGCAAGCTGCCCATCATTGCATTGCCGACCACGGTCTCCGGCGCCGAGGTGACGCCGGGGTTTTCCCTGACCGATGAGGGCGGCGGCAAGATTCTCTTCCGGGATGCCACGCTGGCAGCAGCGCTGCTGATCTACGATCCGGAATTGATGCACGGGGTGCCGCTTGCGGTCATGGCGGCATCGGGCATGAACGCGCTCGCTCACGGCTTCGAGGCGTTGTACTCGCGTCACAGCAATCCGGTCTCCGGTATCTACGCGCGCGAGGGCTTGTCGCGGCTGTACCGCAGCCTTCACGCCATCGCGAGCGGTGAGCGGGGGCGCGACGTTTACACCGAACTTGCGCTCGGCGCGTACTGCGCCGGCGTTGCCATCATCAACGCGCGAACCGCGCTGCACCATGCCATCTGCCACAAGCTGGCGCCCGCCGCAGGGCTCACGCACGGCATCGCCAATGCGATCATGTTGCCGCGGGTACTCGAGTTCAATCTGTCCGCGGCACGCGCTGAATTGACGACGGTCGCGCAGTCGATTGGCTGGCCGCAGGCGACGGCGGAAGGTGCAATTGCCGCGGTAACGGAATTGTCTGCGCTCGCGGGGCTGCCGGCGCGGCTCAAGGACGCCGGCGTCAGCTCTGTCATCTTTCCCGGGCTTGCGCAGCAAATTCTGCGCGAACCCGGCGTCTCTTTCAACCCGCGGGCCGTCGCTTCCGCAGCGGAAATTGAGGCGATACTCAACGCCGCCTGGTAGTTACGCGCGATGGGTTTCGTTCCGCAAGAGGACGTCCTTCAGTGCGTTCTTCACCCATCCGGGTGTCGCCATCGAATGGGGGAGGAATTTCGTTACTCCTGCGCTGTTTTATAAGTGCTGAATAGGGTGAAGCACCACACTAGAACGTCGCGCCGGACTGCCGATAGGCATCGACGATTTCCTGACCGGTCGCCTTCCATACTCCGGCATGCGATCCGATGTATTGCAGCGCCGAATCCAGCGCGCGGATGCGATGCGGCACGCCGATCAGAAACGGATGCAGGCAGATCGCCATCACGCGCGCCGACTGCGCGCCTTCTTCATAGAGCACGTCGAACTGCCGCTTGATCATGCTCTCGAATTGTTCCGCCGTGTGATCGCGGTAGTAGACCTGCGGCGAATCGTTGAGTTCGTAGGAGTAGGGCAGGTACACCAGCTGGTGCGGTTTCGTATTCATCAGGTACGGCTGGTCGTCGTTGACCCAGTCCGAGACATAGCTGCAGCCTTCCTCAGCGAGGATATCCAGCGTGTTCCAGGTTTCCGCCAGCGCCGACCCCAGCCAGCCGGTAGGTTTGCGGCCGGTGGCCTGTTCAAGTTTGGCCAGTGAGCTCTTGATGAGCACGCGTTCCTGCTCGATCGGCATGCCGGTCAGGCGCTCGCTGTTGGTCTTGTTGTGCCCCATGAACTCCCAGCCGAGTTTGACCGCGTCCTCGATGATCTGCGGGTGGTGATCGCAGATATCGCTGTTGACCGTCGCGGTGGCGCGTATGCCATGCTTGGTCAGCACATCCATGATGCGGAAAATACCGATGCGGTTGCCGTAATCGCGCTGACCCCAGGCGCGCACCGTCGGCGCGTCGCCGGAAGCTTTTTCCCAGGGATGGCCGGGGTGCGGCCGGTTCAGTGAAAAGAACTCGATGTTCGGAATCACCCACAGCGCAACGCGCGCGCCGTTCGGCCACTTCAGGATCGGGCGGCGGTTGATAGGGGAGTATGGAAATGGACCGTAGTCGCTGGGTTGCATCGAAGCTCCTTGTAGAGAAGATTAAAAAATAGACCCGCCGCGAAACGCGCGGAGTGAGGGTTTATTCCCCTCGTCCCCCCGGGAGGCTGGGGGTGAGGGAGGTCTTGACTTGATTTTCACGCTGAATGGTCACTGTAAATTACAGAATCAGGCCATCGGATCCAACTGCAGGCCGCACCCCTAAGTCTGCGAAACGCCTTCTCTGCCTCGAGGAAACCTGCCGCCGCCCAGCGCATGGTCGTGTTGACGTCGCGATAGTTGGTTAACGTCCACAGCACAAACCGGCTAAGGATTGCAGATTCAGTGAATTGAGCGTTTGGGTATCGCGATTGGATTCGAACTGTCGAGACCGTTGGGGCATCAAGACTAGCGGTCCCCTAACTTGGCACGCGCTTGTTTTTTTCCAAAGGCACGAACTGAACCTAACGCCTTAACCTGCGCCTTGCGGGGATGTGATCGCCCCTGTTCCCAGGCATATATCGTGACCCCGCTGACACCAACCAGTTTTCCAAAGTCATTTGCCGAGATTCCCAGGCGCTTCCGTTGAGCGATAACGCTCTTGGCGGAAAAGCGGTGGGTTACTGTTTCGTCCTGAGATTTCTGTGGCGAAATACCGCTGCATAGCTTTTCCAGTCGTTTAACTTCTGTCTTAAGTCCTGTTGCCTGTCGCTTCAGTTCGGCAATTTCCTTGCGCTGCTGTGCAGACGATTTCCGTAGCGCGAGTGTTTGGCTCCGGATTTCTTTGCGGGCAAGACGGATGATCTCATTTTTGATTGATTGTGCAAAATTTGGCATCTATTTTCCTTGGTGATCATTCATTAGATTCAATTACTCTGGATTTGTATGAGGCAGCACTTTAAGATAGCCGATTAATAGCTCTAACCTTCAACTGTCAGCTGGACATCGTCCCGGTAGATTCGAAATTTAGGGAAGAAGGCTTAAATTTATTAAAAAGTTCTTCCTCTGCTAATCTATCTAATAACTTGGCTTTATTTTACTACAAGGGATTAGCTTTGATATTTCCCGAGTAATTTTGTCCATGTTTTGTCCATGTGAAGCCGGAGGCAATCCGAATATGATCAAACCGGGCAAGATCAATAGCGTATTTTTCACGACGTGCTTGAGTCGTTGGTTAGGCATTCCCTAAAACAGTAACCCATGCAAGACAAACCAGAAATCCGCCCCGGCCAGTCCATTGAACTGCTGAAGGCACTGCATATCCTGACGCGCGATGGCCGGCTCAACCAGGACAGCCGGCGAAAACTGAAGCAGGTTTATCACCTGTATCAATTCATCGAGCCGTTGCTGCAGCAGATCAGGCAGGAGCAAGGCAATATCAGACTCGTGGATTGCGGCGCGGGAAAGTCTTATCTCGGCTTCATTCTGTATGACCTGTTTTTCAAATCACTCGCGCCCGGCTCGCAGGTCGTGGGCATCGAATCCCGCAATGAACTGGTGCTCAAATCCCGGGAGCTCGCTTCGCAGCTCGGCTTCGATGCCATGTCCTTCCTTAACCTGCGGGTCGAGCAGGCCATTTCGAGCATGGCCAGCCCCGGCCTTGCCGCCGGGGTGGACATCGTCACAGCCCTGCATGCCTGCGACACCGCCACCGACGACGCCATCCGGTTCGCGCTGTCGGCAAAGGCCCGCTTCATCGTGCTGGCGCCCTGTTGCCAGGCGGAAGTCGCCGCCGTGCTGCGCAAGAATAAGACGCCGTCCCAGTCCGGCGAGCCGCTGGCGGCAATCTGGCGCCATCCCCTCCACACCCGCGAATTCGGCAGCCACGTCACCAATGTGCTGCGCTGCCTGCAACTGGAATCGCACGGCTATCAGGTGACCGTCACCGAACTGGTGGGCTGGGAGCATTCCATGAAGAACGAGCTCATCATCGCCAGCCTCAACAAGGATGTGCCGCG
>CANJHY010000094.1:0-17932 GCA_947474275.1 Betaproteobacteria bacterium | reverse complement strand
TGATCTTCGTTCAGCCAGTCATCCACTGAGGGCGGCAACAGGTAGTCGGTCTTGCGGTCGGTTTGTATGAAGTTGGGCATGGCTTACTCGGTGATTCGTCCATTCGAGTATAGTACTTTTACGACTGGAAAGTCCGACAGGCTGCTAGGGTTTAATCACCCATCACTCATAACCCATTGCGCATCGCCGAACTGAATCAGCTTTGCACCCACGGCAAGCCGCGGGCGCGCCAGCCGCCGGCGGAATTGCGATGCCCCGCCGCGTCGCGGTCGCCTTCGAAACCCTCGAGTATGTTGTAAGCGTCGCGATAGCCTGCCTGCGTTGCGGCCGCCGCCGTTTCGTGCGAGCGCCCGCCGCTGCGGCACAGGAACATCACGGTCGCATCCTGCGGCACCGCTTGCGCGAGTTGCGCCAGGAACTGCAGATTTGGCAGCATGCCGGGATAGCTTTTCCACTCGATCTCGACGCTGCCGGGAACGCGCCCGACGAAATCGAGTTCGGCGCGGCTGCGCACGTCGATGAGTTTTGCGCCGGGTTGTTGTTGGAGCACCGCCTGCGCTTCGGCCGGCAACAGTGCGCCTTCGTAGGGCAGCCCTTTTTCACGCGCCCTGGCGCGTGCGGTCTTCATAATTTCATCGATTCCGGCCATGTTGGGACCCCAAAACCGTTCTGTTTAAAAGCAAAATTTTACTCCGAGGCTGGCGCGGAGCAATCCGCACTGATAAAGTGCAAAAAAATCGTATTTGCACGGTATTGGTGCAAATGCAGTTCGCACGCCACTAAAATTGGGTTGTGGCACAATGTTTTCCCCGGTTTGAGGCTTGGCATATTTCGTGCTGAATTGGGCTTCCCGGAATCCTCCGTTTTCGATAAACACGCTTAAGTTAGGGAGAACACAATGGTGGTAGCCGATGTAATGAAGATGGTCAAAGACAACGAAGTCAAGTTTGTCGATTTCAGGTTTACGGACACGCGCGGCAAAGAGCAGCACGTTTCGGTTCCCGTCAAGGCGTTCAACGAAGAGAAATTCACGGAAGGCCATGCGTTCGACGGCTCGTCGATCGCCGGCTGGAAAGGCATCGAAGAGTCCGACATGCTGCTGCTGCCGGACCCTGATTCGGCGCGCATGGATCCATTTACCGACGAGCCGGTGCTCAATATTTCGTGCGACGTGGTCGAACCGTCGGACGGCAAAGGCTACGACCGCGATCCGCGCTCGATCGCCAAGCGCGGCGAGGTTTATCTCAAGTCCACCGGCCTCGGCGACACCGCGTACTTCGGTCCGGAACCCGAATTTTTCATTTTTGATTCGGTCACCTGGAACGTCGATATGTCGGGTTGCGGAGTCAAGATCAAGTCGGAAGAAGCGCCGTGGACTTCGGGTGAAGAACTCGAAGGCGGCAACATGGGTCACCGTCCGCCGGTCAAAGGCGGTTATTTCCCGGTGCCGCCGGTCGATATGCTGATGGATATCCGCAATGCAATGTGCATCGCGCTCGAAGCGCAAGGCGTCGAAGTTGAAGTGCATCACCACGAAGTGGCGGCGCCCGGCCAGTGCGAAATCGGCACCAAGTTCGAAAAATTGGTGAAGCGCGCCGACTGGAACCAGATCCTCAAATACACGGTGCAGATGGTGGCTTCGTCTTACGGCAAGACCGCCACCTTCATGCCGAAGCCGGTGGTCGGCGACAACGGTTCGGGCATGCACGTGCACCAGTCGATCTGGAAAGGCGGGCAAAACCTGTTTGCCGGCAACGGCTATGCCGGCCTGTCCGAATTCGCTTTGTTTTATATCGGCGGCATCATCAAGCATGCCAAGGCGCTCAACGCCATCACCAACCCCGGCACCAATTCATACAAGCGGCTGGTGCCCGGATTCGAAGCGCCGATCAACCTCGCTTACTCGGCGAAAAACCGCTCCGCTGCGTGCCGCATTCCGTATGTGTCTAATCCGAAAGGACGCCGCGTCGAAATTCGTTTTCCGGACCCGACTGCCAATCCGTACCTCGCGTTTACCGCGATGATGATGGCGGGTCTTGACGGCGTGCAGAACAAGATCCATCCCGGCGATCCGATCGACAAGAACCTCTACGATCTGCCGCCGTCGCAGGCGAAAAAAGTGCCCAACGTGTGTTCGTCGCTCGAAATGGCGCTCGAACATCTCGACAAAGACCGCGGGTTCCTCACGGCGGGCGGGGTATTTTCCGACGACATGCTGGATGCTTACATCACGCTGAAGATGGAAGAAGTCACGCGCTTCCGCATGACCACGCACCCGGTCGAGTTCGACATGTATTACAGCCTGTAAACGGCTGCAGCAGCATCGACACAACAGGGCGGTTATCCCGCCCTGTTGCATTTTCAGGTTCCGCCTACAGGCGCGTCGCATTGTTAGTTTTACTTATCTGACATAGACTTAGCGCAAGCATTGAGTTTTGTGGAGTCAACCGCACCCGATATCGCCCGTTGCTGTACGGGGCTACCCGAGGATTGCTATGAGAATATGGTTTTTACTGTTGTGCATGTTTGCAGTGCCGGCCGTCCATGCCGAGATGTGGAAGTGCACGGATACCGACGGCAATACCCGCTACACCAATGTGAAGGGGGACGCGAAAGGCTGCAAGGGCTTGAACCTGGAACCGATGAACACGTCGCAGCCGCCGGCCCGCGCGCAACAGCAGCAAAAACCCGCCAACTTTCCGAGCGTCGACAACGATACGCAGCGCAGCCGCGACGCCGGCCGCCGCAAGATCCTCGAGCAGGAACTTGCGCAGGAACAGGGGCAACTGGATACCGCAAAGAAACAGCTCGCCGAGCAAAAAAACACGCGCCTCGGCACCGAAAAGAACTTTGCGCGGCTTGAAGAACGGTTAAAGCCGTTCGAAGACAAGGTCAAGCTGCACGAAAACAACGTCGAGAGTCTGCGTAAAGAAATCGCCAACATCAAATAGCCGGGCGTTTTTTCACGCCTGGCCGCATGCAATTGCGCCGCTTCAGGTTTCCTGTTGCCGCAGCCACGGGACCGATAACTGGTCCGGTTCTTGCTCTTATCATTCTTGACATCTAAACATGGCGGTTGCCGCATTAGCAGGGCTCGATCTTCTCGCAACGGCGATTGTCATCGTCGATCGCGAGCTCGTCGTGCGCTTCGCCAATCCCGCCGCGGAAAACTTATTCGAGCTGAGCAGCAAGAGTCTTATGGGCAATATGATTACAGAGGTATTCGAACACGACCGCGTGCTGGGCGCGGCTATCGACTATGCGCGCCTGAACCACTGCAGCTATACCGAACACGATCTGAAAATCGGCGTGGCCGGACACGCCAAGCTGCATTTGAGTTGCACGCTGTCGCCGGTGGAAATCGAAGGCTGGGTCGACGGCTGGCGGGGACTGCTGCTCGAGTTCCGGCATATTGATCAGCAGATCAAGATCGCACGCGAGGAACGCCTGCACGACCAGAGCCAGGCCAACCGCGAGTTGATCCGCAATCTCGCGCATGAAATCAAGAACCCGCTGGGCGGCATACGGGGCGCTGCGCAACTGCTCGACCACGAGCTCGAGCGCCCGGGCCTGCACGAATACACGCAGGTCATCATGCAGGAGGCCGACCGCCTGCAGTCGCTGATGGACCGCCTGCTCACGCCGCACCGCCTGCCGCAGCCGGCGCCGCTGAACATTCACGAAGTGCTCGAGCGCGTGCGCAGCCTGATCCTGGCCGAATATCCGCACGGCATCACGATTCGCCGCGACTACGACACCAGCGTGCCGCTGTTGCAGGGTGACAAGGAACAGATGATCCAGATCGTGCTCAATATCGCGCGCAATGCGGCACAGGCCATGAAAGGCAACGGCCAGTTGAAATTGAGAACGCGTATCGCGCGGCAGGTCACGCTGGCGAGAAAACGTCACCGCCATGCCCTCGAGGTACAAATCAACGATACCGGACCCGGCATCCCTGAAAACATGCGCGAAAAGATTTTTTATCCGTTGGTGTCGGGCCGCGAGGGCGGCACCGGTCTGGGGCTCACGCTGGCGCAGAGTTTTGTGACGCAGCATGGCGGCACCATCACGTTCGACAGTCAGCCGGGTAACACTACGTTTACGCTGCTGCTGCCAACCAATAACAGCGAGAATGGCAAACCATGAAACCGGTGTGGATAATTGACGACGATCGCTCGATACGCTGGGTCTTCGAGAAGGCGCTGACGCGCGAGAACATTGCGTTCAAGACGTTCTCGTCTGCCGACGAGGCGCTCGGCGCTCTGGGCAGCGAAACTCCGCAACTGGTCGTCAGCGACATCCGCATGCCTGGCGAATCGGGCCTCGAGTTGTTGCAGCAGGCCAAGCAGCGCTATCCGCATATGCCGGTCATCATCATGACCGCGTATTCGGATCTCGAAAGCGCCGTCGCCGCGTTTCAGGGCGGCGCGTACGAGTACCTGCCCAAACCTTTCGACGTCGATCATGCGGTCGAGCTTATCCGGCGCGCCATGGAAGAAAGTACGCGCCAGGACGACGTGGTCGAAGTCGCCGGCGCCGAGCCGGAGATACTCGGCCAGGCGCCGGCTATGCAGGAGGTGTTCCGCGCGATCGGCCGGCTCGCGCAGTCGCACGCCACCGTTCTCATAACCGGCGAATCAGGCACCGGCAAGGAACTGGTGGCAAGCGCACTGCATCGCCACAGCCCGCGCGCCGCCAAACCGTTCATCGCAATCAACACCGCCGCCATTCCCAAGGATTTGCTCGAGTCCGAATTGTTCGGTCATGAGCGCGGTGCGTTTACCGGCGCGCAGACCATGCGGCGCGGGCGCTTCGAGCAGGCCGACGGCGGCACTTTGTTTCTGGATGAAATCGGCGATATGCCGGCCGATCTGCAGACGCGTTTACTGCGCGTGCTGTCGGACGGCCAGTTCTATCGCGTCGGCGGGCATCAGCCGATCAAGTCGAACGTGCGCGTGATCGCGGCCACCCACCAGGACCTGGAAGTGCGCGTCAAACAGGGTTTGTTTCGCGAAGACCTGTTTCACCGGCTGAACGTCATCCGCTTGCGGCTGCCGCCCCTGCGCGAACGGCGCGAAGACATACCGCTGCTGGCCAAGCATTTTCTCGCGAAAAGCGCGCGCGAACTCGGTGTCGAAGCCAAGCGCCTGACGGATGTAGCACTCAAATTCCTGAGCGCGCAGGATTTTCCGGGCAACGTGCGCCAGATCGAGAACCTGTGCCACTGGCTGACGGTGATGGCGCCGGGTGTGAGCGTCGACGTCAACGACCTGCCGTCCGAATTGCGGCTGGAGGCAGGCGCCGCAGTCGGCGAAAACTGGATTACGGCGCTGGAACGCGAAGTGGCAAATGCGCTCAATCGCGGCGAATCCTCTTTGATGGATGTGCTCGGGCCGCAGTTTGAAAAAGCATTGATTACACGGGCGCTCGCCCACACCGGCGGCCGGCGCATCGAAGCGTCGCTTTTGCTGGGGTTGGGCCGCAATACGCTGACGCGCAAGATCCAGGAACTCGGACTCGACGCCGGCAAGAACGGCGAAGAGTGAGTCGGGGTTGCCGCCGATAAATCGCTAGGGACTCCTGCCGGCAATTACGCCGGCAACTGTCTGGTCAATCGCTTGCGAAATCGGCGGTGACCGGCGCGTGATCGGAAGGCCGCTCGTTTTTGCGCGGCTCGATGTCGATCACGCAGGCGCGGCAGCCGGCCGCCAGGCGGCGGCTCAGCAGCACGTGATCGATGCGCAATCCCATCTTGCGCCTGAATGCATTCATGCGGTAATCCCACCAGGTGTACGATTGCGGTTGCTGCTCAAGCAGGCGAAAGCTGTCTTCGAGTCCGCCGGCGAGCAGTTGCTGAAACGCCGCGCGTTCCGGCGCGCTGCACAGTACCTGGCCTTCCCATGCCTTGGGGTCGTGTACATCGCGGTCATCGGGCGCGATGTTGAAATCGCCGACCACGACGAGCCGGTCGTTGGCGGCGAGTTCACCCGCCAGCCAGCGCTGGGTGTGCTGCAACCATTCGAGCTTGTAACGATATTTGTCCGAGTCAACGCTCTGGCCGTTGGGCACGTACAGGCAAACGACGCGCACGCCGGCGACGGTTGCCGCCAGCACGCGTTTTTGCGGATCGTCGAAACCAGGCAGCGCAGCCTGCGCGCCGGTCGCGGGCTCTTTGCTCAGGATCGCCACCCCGTTGTAGGTTTTCTGGCCGCTGAACAGCACGTGGTAACCGGCGGCGCGGATGTCTTCCGCCGGAAACTTCGCGTCTTCGAGCTTGGTTTCCTGCAGGCACAGCACGTCGGGTTGCTGCGTTTCCAGCCACGCGAGGACCTGCGGCAGCCGAACCTTGAGCGAATTAACGTTCCAGGTGGCAACCCGCATTATTTGGCGGGGGCGGGCGCAGCCGCGGCAGGTTTGGTGCCGGGCTTGGCGCCGGGAAGCACCGTGCTCGGGTAGCCGGCCTGGTCGAGCGCCCCGTCCCATTCAGACGCCAGATAGCCTTTGACCAGTTTGAGTTGGCCAACCTGCAGCATGGGCACTTCCAGGGTGCCGCCGGTCATTTTCTTGAACTCCTCGAACTCCTGGGGCGATGCCGGCTTGGAAGGATTTCTTTCGGTATACGGCACGCCGCGCTTTACGAGGTGCGCCTTGGCCAGCTTGCACGGTTCGCCGCACTCTGCGGTGGAGTAGAAGGTGAGCGGGAAGTTCTTGGTCGCGAGTTGCACGCTGTACGGCGTGTCGCTGGTCTGCGCCTCTGCCGCGCTCGCATTGCCGCCGAGTTTTTTCTGCTCGACTTTCTTGACGTTGGCGGGCGGCGGGTAAGGCGTGTAATTGACGGTGCCTTTTTCGTCAACCCAGCGGTACATTTCCGCGCCGTGCGCGAGTGCCGCAAATCCCATCAAGGTCAGCAATGTCCAGATTTTCATGACTTAATTTCTCCGGTTCATGGCGTTCGCCGCTTTTATAGCATAACGTCCGCCGTGCGGGTAGGGAGTACGTCAGGCACCCGCCGCAGCGGTCATTCCACTGCCTCAGTTGAGCAAGTCGCAATTTAACATTGGCCGGTTCGGCAGCCGCGGCAGTTCGCGTTGCTCGCATCCCCGGACGCTAAAGCGCCGGGGCCCCTGCTCGGTCGCTCATGCCGCTATGTCTTAACAATGCGTCGATACTGGGTGCGCGGCCGCGGAACGCGACAAACGATTCGAGCGCGGGGCGGCTGCCGCCGACCGCGAGTATCTCGTCGCGAAAGCGCAGGCCGATCTCGGGATTCAGCACGCCGCGTTCTTCAAACAGGCTGTAGACGTCTGCTGATAACACTTCCGCCCATTTGTAGCTGTAATAGCCGGCCGCATAACCACCGGCAAAAATATGCGAAAAGCTCTGCGGGAAACGATTGAACGCAGGCGGCACGAGCACGGCCACCTGCCGGCGGATGTCGTCGAGCAGTGCCTGCGCGCTGCCGTCAGGCGCAAAGTCGTAGTGCAAATGAAAGTCGAACAGCGAGAATTCGACCTGGCGCAGCGTCTGCATGCCGCTCTGGAAATTCTTCGCCGCCAGCATTTTGTCGAACAGCGCGCGTGGTAGCGAGGCGCCGCTATCCACGTGGTGCGTCAGCGGCTTCAACGCATCCCACTCCCAGCAGAAATTCTCCATGAACTGACTCGGCAGCTCGACCGCGTCCCATTCCACGCCGTTGATGCCGGAGACGCCGAGTTCTTCGACGCGCGTCAGCAGATGGTGCAGGCCGTGGCCGAATTCGTGGAACAGAGTGATCACTTCGTCATGTGTGAACAGCGCCGGCTTTTTCTTGCCGTCGACTTCGCCGACCGGTGCGGCAAAGTTGCAATTGAGATAGGCAACCGGGGTCTGGATGCCGCTGCCGGCGCGCCGCCGCGTGATCGCATCGTCCATCCAAGCGCCGCCGCGCTTCGACGGCCGCGCATAGAGGTCTAGGTAAAACTGTCCAACCAGGTTCTGCGCACGGTCGCGGATGCTGAAAAAGCGCACGTCGGGATGCCACGTCGGTGCCGTGTCGGGCTGTATGGAAACTCCATAGAGCGTCTCGACCACGCGGAACATGCCGGGCAGCACCGTTGTTTCGGGAAAGTATTGCTTTACTTCCTGATCCGAAAAATCGTAGCGCGCGATGCGCAATTTCTCCGACACGTAGCCGATGTCCCACGCCTGCAGGTCCGCGAGCTTCAGTTCGTCGCGCGCGAATTGTTTCAGTTCTGCGAGGTCGCTCTCGGCAAACGGCCTGGCGCTGGCCGCCAGATCGGCGAGAAACTTCAATACCTGCTGCGGCGATTCGGCCATCTTGGGTTCGAGCGAATACTCGGCAAAACTCGCGAAGCCCAGCAATTGTGCAAGTTCGCGTCGCAGTGCCACGATCTCGGTGATCAATTGCGTATTGTCCCATTCGGGCTTGCCGAACTCGGCGGCACGCGTCGCGTAGGCGCGGTAGAGGGTTTCGCGCAGCGCGCGGTTGTCGGCGTACTGGAGAACCGGCATGTAAGAAGGCGCATGCAAGGTGAATTTCCAGCCCGTCTTGCCATCCGCCGCGGCTGCTTCATGCGCGGCCTGCAGCGCGTCGGCGGGAATGCCCGCCAACGGGTCCGCCGCTTCGACGTAATGCGCGAATGCATTAGTGGCATCGAGAATGTTGTCGGAAAAACGCGAAGACAGCGCCGAGAGTTTTTCGCGGACTGCGGTGAAACGCGCTTTCTTGTCCGCGGCGAGGTCGGCGCCGCCAAGCCGGAAGTCGCGCAGTTCGTGCTGGACGATCGCGCGCTGCGCGCTGGTGAGCTGCGCCATTTCAGGAGATGCGCCAAGCTGCTTGAATTTTTCGAACAGCCGCTGGTTCTGGCCGAGTTCGGTGTAAAACTGTGTCACCTTTGGCAGGTTCGCGTTATAGACTTCGCGCAGTTCGGGACTGTTCATCACCGCGTTCAGGTGCCCGACCTGTCCCCATGCGCGGTTGAGTTTCTCGGTTGCGTCCTGCAGGGGTGCCGCAAAATTCTGCCAGTTCGGCTGCGCGCCCGCAGCGGCGAGTTGCTCGACCACGGCGCGGCTGGCCGTCAGCATTTCGTTGACCGCGGGTGTCACATACGAGGGCTTGAAGGCGTCGAAGCGCGGCAGGCCGGAAAAGTCGAGCAAAGGGTTCATAGGCGCGTTCTGAGGGTAAAAAGCGGGGACAGGATGGAGGATAGAGCCAATAAGATGGGCGCGAAAGCCCAAAATTCAACTGCGAGCAGCGCTGCTAATTCGATTCGTAAACGATCTGGCCTTCGACCAGCGTATAACGCACTTTGCCCTTGATTTCGACGCCCGTGTAAGGCGTGTTCTTGCCCTGGCTTTTCAGCGCTGCGGGCTCGACTTTCCAGTAGCGCTCCGCATCAAATACGCACAGGTCGGCGCTCTTGCCGGGCGCAAGTGTGCCGGCGTCGATGCCAAGTACGCGCGCCGGCTCGGTAGTAATACGTGCGAGTCCTTTGGCCAGCGGCAGCTTGGCCTCTTCCATCCACTTCAGCGTGAGCGGCAGCAGGAGTTCGACGCCGGTGGCGCCGGTTTCGGCCTCACCGAACGGCAGCTGCTTGGCGTCGACGTCGACCGGTGTGTGGTCAGAACACAGCGCGTCTACCGTGCCATCGGCGAGCGCTGCGCGCAACGCATCGCGGTCGCGCTGGCTGCGCAGGGGCGGTGTCAGGTGGCAATTGGGATCGAAGTAGCCGATATCCATTTCCGACAGGTGGGCATGATGAATGGCGATGTCGCAGGTCACCTTGATCCCCTGTTGCTTGGCCTGGCGCACCATGTCGACACCCTCGGCGCTCGACATTCTGCACAAGTGGATGCGCGCGCCGGTTTCGCGCGCCAGCAGCAGGATGGCCGATACGGCGAGCGTTTCCGCGCAGACCGGGATCGCGGCGAGCCCCAGGCGGGTGGCGACCTGGCCGTCGTGCGCAACGCCGCCGCGCGCGAGCGCCGCATCCTGCGGCCGCAGCCACACCGCGAAATCGAAAGTCGCCGCGTATTGCAAGGCGCGCAGCAGCAGTTGCGTGTCGGTGAGCGGCGCATCCGCGTGCGAGAACGCAACGCAGCCGGCATCGGTCAGTTCAGCCATCTCGGTCAGATGCGTGCCCTTCAAGCCGAGAGTCAGCGCGCCTATCGGGTAGACATGCGCCTGGTTCAGGTTGCGGGCGCGGAACTTGAGCATCTCGACCAGACCCGGCTCGTCGAGCGGCGGATCGGTATCGGGCGGGCACGCCAGGCTAGTCACGCCGCCGGCTGCGGCCGCCTGCATTTCCGATTCGAGGGTCGCCATGTATTCGAACCCGGGCTCGCGCAGGCGCACCGCGAGATCGACCAAGCCCGGACAGACGACAAGGCTGCTTGCGTCCACGGTGCGGTTGGCGGTGAAGCCGGCGGGCGCCGCGCCGATAGCCACTATCTTGCCGGCGGCGATGAACACGTCCTGTTTCGCGTCGGTGCCGCTCGCGGGATCGATCAGGCGGCCGTTTTTGATGTGTATCTTCATAAAGTCTGGTAATGTGCAATGAGTTTTGGGCAATGAGCAATGAGTAATGGGCAATGGGAATCATCCGAGACTCGGTTATCTTCTACACGTGGTTTACTCATCACCATTACGCATCACCCATCGCCCATAACTCATAACCATTTCAGTTTCCCGCCAGTATGCTCATGACGGCCATGCGGATCGCAATGCCGAAGGTCACCTGCGGCAGGATTACGGACTGGCTGCCGTCCGCAACGTCGGAATCGATTTCAACGCCGCGGTTCATCGGTCCGGGATGCAGCACGATGGCGTCCGGTTTGGCAAGCGCCAGTTTTTCCTTGGTGAGGCCGTAGAACTTGAAGAATTCTTGCGGCGACGGCAGGAAGGAGCCCTGCATGCGCTCGTTCTGCAGCCGCAGCATCATGATGACGTCGACGTCTTTCAGGCCGCTCGCCATGTCGTGATAGACGTGCACGCCCAGGTTGTCAACGTTGGTCGGCAGCAGCGTCTTGGGCCCGATCACGCGCAGTTCCGGCACGCCCAATGTCGTCAGCGCGTGGATCTGCGAGCGCGCGACGCGCGAATGCAGGATATCGCCGACGATCGCCACGCGCAGCTTGGTGAAATCCTGCTTGTAGTGGCGGATGGTGAACATGTCCAGGAGGCCCTGCGTCGGATGCGAATGACGGCCATCGCCGGCATTGACGACGTGGATGTCCTCGCTGACGTGGCGCGCGATCAGATGCGGTGCGCCGCTTTGCGCATGGCGCACGATGAACATGTCGGCCTGCATCGCCGCCAGGTTGGCGACGGTGTCGAGCACCGACTCGCCCTTGGATTGCGACGACACGTTGATGGCGAGGTTGATCACGTCCGCCGACAGGCGCTTGGCGGCGATTTCGAAAGTGGTGCGCGTGCGCGTCGATGGTTCGAAAAACAGGTTGAAAATGGCCTTGCCGCGCAACAGCGGCACTTTTTTGACTTCGCGCTGTGTGACGCCGACGAACGACTGCGCGGTGTCGAGTATCTGGCGCAGAATGTCGCCAGGCAGGCCCTCGATCGACAGCAGGTGATGCAGTTCGCCGTTTTTGTTGAGCTGCGGGTTAGCGTTGAGAAACATCGGGTGTCGCGGTCCTTGTATCAGTCTTTGCTCAGCGCCAGGCTCAAATGCCCTTGCGCGTCGCGCTGCAATTCCACGTTTTGCTTCACATCGATCACCGCGCCGACGAATTGCGCGGCGATCGGCAGCTCGCGCCCGCCGCGGTCGACCAGCGAGGCAAGCCGGATGCTCGCCGGCCGGCCGTAATCGAAAAGCTCGTTCATCGCCGCGCGTATGGTGCGGCCCGTATACAGCACGTCGTCGACCAGTATGAGGTCGCGGCCTTCGACTTCGAACGGGATGTCCGACGCCACCACCTTGCGCTTGAGTCCCTTGTGCTGGAAGTCATCGCGGTAAAACGAAACGTCGAGCGTGCCGCACGGCACCTTGAGTTTGAGCGCCTCATGCAAACGCTCGGCCAGCCACACGCCGCCGGTGACGATGCCGATCAGGCCGGTCTCGGCGGACACCTGTGGGCGCATTTGCTCGATCAGCGCGGCGAGCAGTTGTTCGGCGTCTGGCAGCGGCTTGGCGGTCATTGCTGTGCCTGCGCCATTTTTATGCGGCGCGCCTGTTCGTCGAGCCAAGCCTGCAGGATGTGCAGGGCCGCGACCTGATCGACGACGAGTTTTCTTTTGTGACCGGCGACGCCGGCTTCGGCGAGACTCATCTCGGCGGCGGCCGACGTCAGGCGCTCATCGACGAGTTCAACCGGCAAATTGAAACGCCCGCCAAGTTCACGTGCGAATTTGCGCGCGAGACGCGATATTTCATGCTCGGTGCCATCGAGATGGGAGGGCAAGCCGACTACCAGCAGTGCCGGCCGCCATTCCTGCAAAAGTGTTTCGATCGCGGCATAACGGCTTTTCTTGTCTTCGGCGATGATGGTCGTCAGCGGATGCGCGATACCCACGCCGGTATCGCCGACCGCGGCGCCGATGCGCTGCTCGCCGAAATCGAAAGCGAGCACGGTCGTGCTTGCGCCGTGAAGCGTGAGGCGTGAGGCGTGAGGAGGTTCGGCCTGCTGCGTGGGCGGCGGCAATTCACGCATGTCCGGCGCTCTCAGACAAGGTGGCGTAATCCACGCCCAGTATTTTCATCGCCGCCGCCAGCCGTTGCGCAGCCGGTAATTCGAACATGACGTCGTCGCGCGCCGCCACCGTCAGCCAGGCGTTCTGGGCGAGTTCGTATTCGATCTGGCCCGGCGCCCACCCGGCATAGCCGAGAGTCACCAGCATCTGGCGCGGACCTTCGCCGCGCGCGACTGCCTCGAGGATGTCCTTCGAAGTGGTTAGTCCGATTTCGGGGCTGATCGACAGCGTGGACTGCCAGTTGCCCACCGGGCCATGCAGCACGAAGCCGCGATCGGTTTGCACCGGGCCGCCGTAATGCACCGCGATCGAGTTGCATTGCGCGGAAGCGGCGGGAATACTGACCTGGTCGAGCAATTTGGCGAGCGTCATGTCGAGCGGGCGATTGATCACCAGGCCGAGCGCGCCCTGCTCGTTGTGCTCGCAGATATAGGTGAGGGTCCTGGAAAAATGCGGATCCGCCATGTTGGGCATGGCGATCAGGAAGTGGTGCGTGAGATTCACCGATTGCATTTTTAATTTCTGGTTCCGCCTGCCTCGAGCCGGAGACTCAGACCGGCGCTATTGTAAACGCGCGGGCGTCCGTTCACAATCGTTTCGTCGGGCTGTTTCACCTAACCGACGCCCGCCGGGCGTCCCCAGAACACACAAGTGACCTACGATATCTCCGTGGTGTGGTTCCGGCGCGATTTGCGCTGTTTCGATCATGCCGCCCTCCACGCCGCGCTGAAGCAGAGCCGGCGCGTCCACTGCGCATTCGTGTTCGATCGCGAAATTCTCGGCGGGTTGCCGCGGCGCGACGACCGGCGCGTCGAGTTCATCTGGCTCTGCGTGCGTGAACTGCAGGAGGAACTGGCGCGCCACGGCGGCGGGCTGCAGGTCCTGCATGGCTGCGCGCGCGAGGAGATCCCGGCGCTGGCGGTACGCCTTAAGGCCGATGCCGTGTTCACCAATCACGATTACGAGCCGGCCGCGGTCGAGCGCGACGCCGCGGTGGGCGCCGCGCTGGCGCGCGAGGGCAGGGCATTCGTCACCTGCAAAGACCAGGTCATCTTCGAAAAAGACGAGGTGCTGACCCAGGATGGCCGGCCGTTCAGCGTATTTACGCCTTACAAGAACGCCTGGCTGAAGCGCCTCGACGGTTTTTTCATGCAGGCCTATCCGGTTGAAAAATATTTCGACCGGCTGGCGCCGCCCGCCGGCCATGAGATGCCGGCGCTGCAGGACATCGGGTTCAGACCGACCAATCTGTCCGAACTTGGCATCCCGCCCGGGATGTCAGGCGCGCGCAAGCTGTTCGCGAATTTCAAAAAACGCATGGCCGACTATCACGAGCGGCGCGATTTTCCGGCATTGAAAGGCCCGTCTTACCTGTCGGTGCATCTGCGTTTCGGCACGATATCGATACGCGCCCTGGCGCGCGAGGCATGGCAGGCGGCGGATCGCGGCGCGGCGGTGTGGCTGTCGGAACTCATATGGCGCGATTTCTATTTCATGATCCTGCACCATCATCCGCGCGTGGCGGCGCGCGCGTTTCATCCCGTGTACGATGCGCTCAAATTCCCGAACGACGAAAACCTGTTTCGCGCCTGGTGCGAGGCGCGCACCGGTTATCCGCTGGTCGACGCGGCCATGCGCCAGTTGAACCAGACCGGCTACATGCATAACCGGCTGCGTATGGTCGTGGCGTCGTTTCTGGTGAAAGATCTGCACGTCGACTGGCGTTGGGGCGAAAAATATTTTGCCGATGAACTCAATGATTTCGATCTCGCGGCCAACAACGGCGGCTGGCAATGGGCGGCATCCACCGGCTGCGATGCGCAGCCGTATTTCCGAATTTTTAACCCGGTCACGCAATCGCAGAAATTCGACGCCGAGGGAAAATTCATCCGCAAGTACGTCCCGGAGCTGAAAGACTGCGACAACAAATTCATCCACGCGCCGTGGCTGATGAGCGCTGCGCAGCAGGCGCAGGCAGGCGTCGTGATCGGCCGCGACTATCCGGCACCCGTCGTCGACCACGCGGTAGCGCGCGGCGTCACGCTCGAACTTTACGCGCGGGCAAAGGGCGGTTGAACAGCGCGGCGTCGTTTAACGACGCCAAAAAGCCGGCGTGGGGGTCAACGACGCCAAAAAGCTGGCGTAAAAATGATCAGCAGCGCAAAGAGTTCGAGCCGGCCGAGCAGCATCGCAATTGTGCACACCCAGGTCTGGAAATCCGTCAGCACCGCATAAGTCGTCGCCGGGCCGACCTGGTTCAGTCCGGGGCCGGTGTTGTTGATGCTGGCGATCACCGCCGAAAAAGCGCTGAGCGCATCGAGCCCGGTCGCCACCAGCAGAAAGGTCATCACGATCACGCAGGCGCCGTACATGGACATGAACGCCAGCACCGCGAACACGATTTGATTCGGCACCACCGCGCCGCCCAGCTTGACCGGCACTTGCGCGGCGGGATGGACGAGCTTCACCAGCTCGCGCATGCCCTGCCGCACCAGCAGCAGCGCGCGGATCATCTTGATGCCGCCGCCGGTCGAGCCCGAACATGACGCGAAGCAACACAGAAACAGCATCCACAGCGGCGCAAAAACCGGCCACAGGTTGTAATCGGTATTGGCATAACCGGTGGTCGTCGCAATCGAGACCGTGTTGAAACTCGCGTAGCGCAGGGCCGTCCAGAAATCCGGATAAACGCCTTTGGCCCACAGAAAGCACGCAATCATCACGCAGCTTCCCAGCGTGATCAGCAGAAACCAGCCGGTTTCGGGGTCGGCGCGATACGGCCGCGCACTGCGCTCGCGGCAGGCCTGGAAATGGGTGGCGAAATTGATGCCGGCAATCAGCATGAACACGATGGTGATGCCCTCGATCAGCGGCGAATCAAAAAAGCCGTAACTCGCGTCGTGGGTGGAAAAGCCGCCCAGCCCCATGGTCGAAAATGCGTGGGTGATCGCGTCCAGCCAGCTCATGCCGGCCAGCCGGTACGCGCCTATGCATGCGAGAGTAATGCCGGCGTATACCAACCACAGCACTTTCGCCGTTTCGGTGATGCGCGGCGTCAGCTTGGAGTCTTTCATCGGGCCCGGCGTTTCCGCCTTGTAGAGCTGCATGCCGCCGACGCCCAGCAGCGGCAGGATGGCGACCGCGAGCACGATCAAGCCCATGCCGCCGAGCCACACCAGCTCGCAACGCCAGAAATTGATCGACGGCGGCAACGCATCGAGGTTTTCCAGCACGGTGGAGCCGGTAGTGGTGATGCCCGACACGGTTTCGAAATACGCGTCGGTAAAACTGAGTCCGTGGATGTGAAACATCAAAGGCAGGGTCGCGAACGCCGGCAGTATCGACCACACCAGGAATACGAGCAGGAAGCCGTCGCGCGGCTGCAGTTCGCGCCGGCGGTGCATGGTCACCACCCGCATCAGCACGCCGGCCGCTAACGCAATAAGGATGGACTGGACGTAGGTGAGCAGCGCCGTGTCGCCATAGATATACGCAACGATCAGCGGCGCGGTCATGGTCAGGCTGAACATCATGACGATGGTGCTGAACACGTTGACGACCGGCGCAATGCGCAGTACGGCGGCGGGTATCATGCTGGGGATGTCGCGCGGCGGCCCGGATTGCGGTCAGAGAAAACCGACGTCGACCTGAAACAGCTTTTCCACTTTCGACACCATGAGCTTGTTGACCACGAACACGATGACGTGGTCGTCGGGTTCGATCACGGTGTCGTGATGGGCGATGATTACCTGCGCCTCGCCGGCTCCCGCCGGCTCGCCCTCGCTCCCGGTGCGCTGGTGCCGGCGCACGATGGCGGCGATGGTGGAGCCCTTGGGCAAGCTGATTTCCTCGACGCGACGGCCGACCACACGCGACGATTTGTAGTCGCCGTGCGCGATGAGTTCAAGCGCTTCCGCGGCACCCCGCCGCAGGCTGTGCACCGCCACGCAGTCGCCGCGGCGCACGCGCGCGAGCAGCGTGCCGATCACCGCCTGCGCCGGCGAGATCGCGATGTCGATCTGGCCGGCCTGCAGCAGGTTCACGTACGCGCTGCGGTTGATGAGCGCCACCACTTTGCGCGCGCCCATGCGCTTGGCGAGCAGCGCCGACATGATGTTGTTCTCGTCGTCGTTGGTCACCGCGCAATACAGGTCCATTTCGCCGACATTCTCGGTTTCGAGCAATTCCTCGTCGGTGGCATCGCCGGCGAGCACCAGCGCGTGGCGCAATTCGGCGGCGAGGCGTTCCGCATTGGGCTTGCTGTGCTCGATGACCTTGACCTGGTAGTTCGCTTCGAGTGCCAACGCCAGGCGCCGGCCGATATTGCCGCCGCCGCCTATCATCACGCGCCGGATCGGCTTGTCCATGCGGCGCAGTTCGCGCATCGCGTCACGGATGTTTTCGGTCGCCGCGATAAAGAACACTTCGTCGCCGGCCTCGATGACGGTGCGGCCTTCGGGCACGATCGGCGTTTCCTGGCGAAAGATCGCCGCCACGCGCGTCTCGACGTTCGGCATGTGGCTGCGGATTTCCTGCAGCTCGTGGCCGACCATGGGCCCGCCGTGAAACGCGCGTACCGCGACCAGGCTGACTTTGCCGTCGGCGAATTCGAGCACTTGCAGCGCTTCCGGAAACTCGATCAGCTTGACGATGTAATCGGTGATGATCTGTTCGGGGCAGATCGCGTGGTCGACCGCCAGGCAGTCGGGGCTAAAAATCTCCGGATGCGCAAGATAGTCGGCCGCGCGTATGCGCGCGACGCGCATCGGCGCGTTGAACAGTTTCGCCGCCAGCTTGCACGCCACCAGATTGGTTTCATCGCTGCGTGTCACCGCAAAAATCAGATCGGCATCCGCAGCGCCTGCCTGGGCCAAAGTTGCGGGATGCGCGGCGTTGCCGACGACGGTGCGTAAATCGAGGCGATCCTGCAGCAGCTTGAGTCGGGCGGCATCGGTGTCAACGATGGTGATGTCATTGGCTTCCGAGCACAGCGACTCCGCCACCGAAGCGCCGACCTGGCCTGCACCAAGGATGATTATTTTCAATTTAATGCGCCAACTGAGCGGAAGAAGCGCGATTCTAGCAGCCTGTCGGACACAGCATCAGCAAACAAACAAATAATCGCTCGGCGCGCTGCTTTTCAGGAAGTTGAAACATTGTTGGGTCGATAGAGGGCGTTTTTGCAGTGAATTGCTCTACTGTAGACGTAATACGGCCATGCGTTTC
>CANJHY010000093.1:0-18023 GCA_947474275.1 Betaproteobacteria bacterium | reverse complement strand
TCCAGCGTCATGCCGCGGTCGGCGAGCCGTGCGGCGACGCCCGGCAGATCATTGCGCAACAATTGAATATCCAGCATTACAACCCCGTTATAGCAAGCGATTAACCCGAAATTGCGGTTATTATCGCGGAGATTGCAGTGCCCGGCCAGCGTATTGACACGGCCGCGCACGGCAACTTAGAGTCGGGCACAAAATCCAGAATCGCGCCGCCGGCCAGAGCTGCGCACAAACCGGAGGACGCCATGCAACGATCGACCTGTCTCACCTTTGCGCTTGCCCTTGCGTGCACGGCATGCCCGCTGCTTGCGCAAACCTTTCCGAGCAAACCCCTGCGCATAATCGTCGCGTTCCCGCCCGGCGGCGGCACCGACATAGTGGCGCGCACCATCAGCCCCAGACTGTCCGACGTGCTGGGACAACAAGTCGTCGTGGACAATCGCGCCGGCGCTTCAGGCATACTCGGCACCGAACTTGCGGCCAAGTCCGCACCCGACGGTCACACGATGTTCATGGGCACGCTCGGGAACCTGAGCGTCAATCCACTGCTATTCCCCAAAATTCCGTTCGATGTCGCCCGCGACTTCACGCCGTTGACACAGGCAGTCGCGGTAACTTTCATGATGTACTCGCACCCCTCCTTCCCGGTGAAAACGGTCAAGGACCTGATCAATCTTGCCAAATCCCGCCCCGGCCAGATCAATTACGCATCGAGCGGTAGCGGAGGTGCGCCGCATCTGGCCGCCGAACTCTTCAATTCGATGGCCGGCGTGAAGCTGGTGCATATCGCGTACAAAGGCAGCGGGCCCAGCTTCATCGATGTGCTGGGCGGTCAGGTGCCGCTGACCTGCGACAGCCTGACGCAGGGGCTGCCGTAT
Organism: Betaproteobacteria bacterium; assembly: GCA_947474275.1. Taxonomy (GTDB): domain Bacteria; phylum Pseudomonadota; class Gammaproteobacteria; order Burkholderiales; family SG8-41; genus PALSA-1004. The sequence goes on along the minus strand of CANJHY010000093.1, from coordinate 17,148 downwards.
GTAAAAAGCGGCCGGTTGCGCGCAGTGGCCACACTCGGACCGAAGCGCACGCCGGTGCTGCCGGACGTCCCTACCGTTGGCGAGACGCTGAAAGGTTACGAGGTCGTCAACTGGTTCGGCCTCGTGCTGCCCGCAGCCACTCCGCGCGAAGTGGTGGCCCGCCTGCACAGCGAAATCGTCAAGATCCTCTTGAGCCCGGACATCAAGGAGCGACTGAGCGCACAGGGTGCCGACCCGGTCGGCAGTTCGCCGGAAGAGTTCGGCGCCTTCATGAAATCAGAAACCGCCAAATGGGCGCGCGTCATCAAGGAAGCCAACATCCGCGCGGACTGAGCGCCGCGCATCATTTCTGCTACCGAAAGTAGGCGCTACTTCTTGCGGTTGGCAGCCTCGTCGCGCTCGCGCAACTCGGCCAACCGGGCGCGGATCTTCGCTTCCAACCCACGCTCGGTAGGCTGATAAAAATGCGGCTGTGCCATGCCGTCGGGAAAATAGTTCTCTCCCGCCGCATAGCCGTCGGTCTCGTCATGTGCATAGCGGTAGTCACGGCCGTAACCCAGGTCCTTCATCAATCGTGTCGGCGCATTGCGCAAATGCTCCGGGACCGGGCGCGATTTATCATCTTTAATCATGGCGCGCGCTGCGTTATAAGCCGTGTACGCGGCATTGCTTTTGGGAGCAATCGCCAGATACAGCGCTGCTTCGGCCAAGGCGAGTTCGCCTTCCGGACTGCCCAACCGCTCGTAGGTTTCGCACGCGTCCAACGCAATGCGCAGCGCGCGCGGGTCGGCAAGCCCTATGTCCTCCGCGGCCATGCGCACTATCCGGCGCCCCACATACAGCGGGTCGGCGCCGCCATCGAGCATCCGGCACAACCAGTATAAAGTCGCGTCCGGAGACGAGCCGCGCACCGATTTATGCAGGGCTGAAATCTGGTCGTAGAACTGATCGCCGCCTTTATCAAAACGATTCAGGCTTTGCGTCAAAGCATCGCGCACCAGCGCTTCTTCTACCTGCTCGCTGCCCGCCGCGGCGGCTGCAGTATCGATTTGCTCAACCATGTTCAGCAAGCGCCGCGCATCGCCATCCGCGTAGCCGACGATCAAGTCGCGCGCGGCATCGCTTAATTCGAGCGGCCGGCTGCATTGCTTGAGCGCGCGCTGAAGTAGTGATACGAGGTCCGCTTCGGCAAGCGGCTGCAGCACGTATACGGCTGCGCGCGACAACAATGCGCTGTTCACTTCAAACGACGGGTTTTCCGTGGTTGCACCGATAAACGTCAGCAATCCGCGCTCGACAAACGGCAGGAAAGCGTCCTGCTGCGCCTTGTTGAAACGATGCACTTCATCGACGAACAGAATAGTGTGACGCCCGCTCTGCTGGAGGGCGTGTTCGGCCATCTGCACGGCATCACGTATGTCCTTGACGCCTGCCAGCACGGCCGATATCGCGATGAATTCGGCGTTGAATGCCTGTGCCATCAAGCGGGCCAGCGTCGTTTTGCCGACGCCGGGGGGGCCCCACAGGATCATCGAATGCGTCTTGCCGGATTCGAACGCGAGCCTCAGGGGTTTGCCGGGCCCAAGTAAATGCGACTGCCCCACTACCTCATCAAGCGTGCGCGGCCGCAGTCTTTCGGCCAGCGGCGCCGCCGGCTCGTGCTTGGCGAAAAGATCGTTCACGGCGGGCCGGCGGGCAGCTCGGTCAATCGGTGATGACGTCGGCGCCTTTCGGCGGCGTAAACCTGAACACCTCCGGCGCGATCTTCGGATTGCGCTCGACGCCGGCGAATTTGATGACCGTGGTTTGCGCAAACTGGTCGCGTAATTCCATTGCCTCCAACCCTGTCTGACTAAAGCCGAGCCGGATACGCTCGAATGTGTTGTCCTTCGACTTGGGAACAGCCTCCAGCCAGTCGAGACCTTCCTGCGGACCGAGATTGGTCAGGGTGTACACTTTTTCGATCTCATTGCTGCCCGCAAGCAATGCAGCGGGACTGCCGCCCAGCGCTTTGTCCAGCTTCCGGACTGTGACCTGGTTGAGGTCCTTGTCGTAAATCCAAAGCCTGGCGCCGTCGCCGACTATGGTCTGCTCATAGGGCTTGTCGTATTCCCAGCGAAAACGGCCGGGACGCACGAATTGCATGGTGCCGGTGACCTTCTGCAGTTCCTTGAGATTTTTGTCGACGACGATTTGCGCGAAGCGCGCCTTGCCGGACGTCGTCTGCTGCAACAACCCCTTGAGCATTTCGATACTCGCCGCCCGTGCCGTCACGCACGTCAACATGAACATCAGCGCCAGTACAATTCGCATCAGAATGTTTTCTTTATTCGTTCAAGGTTGATGATACGGCCGCCCCGCAGCGTAATCGTCGTGATCCACGGGTCGGAGGCGGTTGGAAAATAATAATAGCTTTTGATGATATTGCCGCGCAGGTTCTCGACCGATTCCGAATCCGGCTTGCCCGCCCGGAGCAGGAGTTCGCCTTCGTTCATGCCGTTCTGCAGCCGGATATACACATCGAAAGCCATACCGCGTGTTTCATCCGCGGCCGCCGCGCCGAGCGGCGAGACCAGCATCAACAAAAACAATGGCATCAACAACCTGATCATCGCCCGTCCCTCAATGCGTCCTTAACAGTCCGGCATCAACGAGCACGCAAAATTCAGCATCCGCGCCGGAATTATTCCGACACCGAAGCCGGAGCCAGCACTTCACGGTTGCCGTTGGATTGCATCGTCGACACCATGCCCGCGCGCTCCATCTGCTCAATAAGTCGGGCTGCGCGGTTATAGCCGATACGCAAATGGCGCTGCACGAGAGAAATCGATGCTCGCCGCGTCTTCAGCACGATTTCCACCGCCTGGTCATACAGAGGATCCGATTCCGCGTTGCTGCCGCCGTCAACCGGCGACACGCCTTCGGCTTCTGACTCGGGCTCTTCCAGCACGCCTTCCACATACTGCGGCTGCGCGAGATTTTTCAGGTAATCGACGACCTTGTGCACTTCGTGATCGGCGACATACGCACCGTGAACGCGCTGCGGAAAACCGGTGCCCGGCGGCAGATAGAGCATGTCACCCTGCCCCAGCAGCGCCTCAGCGCCCATCTGGTCCAGAATCGTGCGTGAATCGACGCGCGCCGACACCTGGAACGCAATGCGCGTCGGAATATTCGCCTTGATCAAACCGGTGATTACGTCGACCGACGGCCTTTGCGTCGCCAAAATCAAATGGATGCCGGCCGCGCGCGCCTTCTGCGCCAGCCGCGCGATGAGTACCTCCACTTTTTTGCCGACCACCATCATCAGGTCGGCAAGCTCGTCGATGACAACGACGATCAGCGCCATTTCAAGCAGCGGATCGGGACTCTCCGGTGTCGACGTCAGCGGGTTCGGAATCGGCTTGCCGGCTTTTGCGGCTTCGCGGATTTTCTGGTTGAAACCCGCAATGTTCCGCACACCGAGACCCGACATCCGCCGATAACGCCGTTCCATCTCGGCCACACACCAGTTGAGCGCATTAGCGGCCTGGCGCATATCGGTCACGACCGGCGCCAGCAAATGCGGGATTCCTTCGTATACGGACAGTTCGAGCATCTTGGGATCGACCAGGATCAGCCGGCACTGCGCGGGCGGCGCCTTGTAGAGCAGGCTCAGGATCATCGCGTTGATGGCGACCGATTTCCCGGAACCCGTCGTGCCAGCGACCAGCAGATGCGGCATGCGCGCGAGGTCGGCAACTATCGGATTGCCCGCAATGTCCTTGCCCAGCGCCAGCGTCAGCGGCGAATTCATGTCGGCATAAATCTGCGAACTGACAATCTCCGACAGCCGTACCATCTGGCGCTCAGGATTGGGAATTTCGAGGCCCATGCAGCTCTTGCCGGGTATGGTCTCGACCACGCGGATGCTGATCACCGACAAAGCGCGCGCCAGGTCCTTGATCAAATTTATGATCTGGCTGCCCTTTACACCAACGGCAGGCTCTATTTCGTAACGCGTAATCACGGGCCCCGGGTAGGCGGCGATGACTTTGACCTCGACGCCGAAATCGAGCAATTTTTTCTCGATCAGGCGCGACGTAAATTCGAGTGTTTCGGTACTGACGACCGCGACTGCTTTGTCCGCTTCATCAAGCAGCTTCAGCGGCGGCAGCGGAGAATCCGGCAGGTTCTCAAACAACGGTACCTGTTTCTCGCGTTCCACACGCGGCGATTTTTGGATTTCCACCTTTGCTGGCTGGATACGGATGGGCTCATGAATTTCAAGCTTCTTCTTGCTCTCCTCGACAATCTCTTCGCGTTCGATCGTGGCGACCGCTCCGGCGCGCCTATCCTGCCAGTTCGTCCAACGCTCCTTCCCAAACTGATAAATCGCCTCGAGTCGGCCGCCAAAGCCTTCGAGAAAAGCAACCCACGACATGCCGGTGAAAAGGCTCAGCCCGATTGCGATCAACGCCAACAGCACGAGTGTGGCACCGGTAAAGCCTATGGCTGTCGCCAGCAATCCACTCAATCCCGCGCCCAGCATGCCCCCAGGGGCAAGCGGCAACGTGGCCTTAAGGCTGTAAAAACGCAACGCCTCCATGCTTGCGCTCGCGACCAGCAGAATGGTAAAGCCGACGCCAACCACCACGTACGACCGACTGTCGGCAGAAGTTACACTCTCTATGCGTCGGAAACTCCAGCGCACGACGAACGCGCAGAGCATGACCCACCACCACGCGGACAGACCGAATACAAAAAGCAGGATGTCGGAAAGCCAGGCGCCGATCCGACCGCCCGAGTTTCTGATTTGCTCGACTCCGGCGCTATGCGACCAGCCCGGATCAGCCTTGTTGAACGTAAACAGGATAAGCGCCAGATACAGCGCCAACGCAACCACGGCAAGCCACCAGGACTCTCGCAGCAGGGAGGCGATCTTCGGCGGGAGCGGGTTCTCGTCTGAGCGACCCGACCCCGTCTTTTCGCTGAACCACATGATCAAGGAATGGCTGTCAAAGTGTGCCGATTATAGCGCCAAAGCCAGGCGCTGGCATCGACAAGAAATCTGCCCCGCCTCTTAAAACAATATGTTAAGAAGCAAACGAAATAAACTGGTTTAGGTGAATTCGAAGCAGGCGCCGGACACGGACAGATTGGGTATCGGCAGAAGTGCGCGAACTGGCTGTGACAAAACAAAACCCCGCCGCAGCGGGGTTTTGTACTTGGATGCAACCGCGCTATTTAACGACGCAGTTCTCCGCGTTCGACTTGTTGAAACTTTGACCGATAACGAACGGAAGCTCGTTCAATTTGAATCCCGGATCGTCCTTCAGTATCTGTGGCGCCTGACCTTTCTTATGCAAGGCAAACTGTCCTTCGCCGATCACGACAGTACCGTCTTCACTGGTCATGATGTAGCTGCCTGTCAAAGTGTTGTGGTAAACCCCTTTGTCCGCGCGTTCGCCGCCCGGAACCACGCCGTCGCAACCTTGCGTGCAATCGAGCGTTTCACCTGCCGAGCCGCGGATACCAATCGTCGCCGTGCTGGTGCCGATGCGGTATGCGTCCTGGTTGCCGCGTTTGCCGACCAAGCCGGTCACCGTGCGCAACCCTCCTTTTATGAGACGGAAAAAAGCGGTGTCTTCCTGAGGCTTATCCGGTTTCGCCGCGGGCTTGGGCTCGCCAGCATCGGTCACACGCGAGGTCGGTTCTTGCCCCGCTACCGACGGGCGATCTTGCAATGGCCTGACCGGCGCTCGTTCCGTCGCAGGTTTAACTTCTGCCGGCTCACGCGGTTCTGGCGCGGTCGCCAACGCTCCGCTGAACGGACGCACCACCACTTCAGCCGGCACAGGTGCCGCCGCCGGGGCGACAGCAATTTGTTCTACCGCCGGTTTTGGTTTAAGTTTTGGTACGGGCGTCGGCGCAGGCGCGACCGCGACTTCACGCGGCGACGGCGCAGGTTGCTCCGCAATGGCCGTCACGATAGGCGCGGGCTTGCTGACTGGTTCGACCGCGACTGGCGCAGGCGCAATCGATGTCGGTGCGGGTTTGCCCGGTACCGCGGCGAGGATTTCAGGCGCGGGTTTCTCAACCGGTTTTTCCGCCACTACCGGCGGCACTATTGGCACAGGCCTAACCTCAGGCTTAGCCGCAACCAACTCCTTCGTCGGCTCAACCGCAGGTTGTGGCGCTACCCGTGGTTGCGGTGCTGCAGCAACTACAGGTGCAGGCGCCGCAGGCGTGATCGGTTCCGGTTTGACCGGTACCGCCGCAATCACTTCCGGCGCGGGCTTTTCCGCTACGACCGGGCGCGGCGCTTCGACCACGCGCGGTACCGGGGAAGCAGGCTCCGCAATCAGGGCAGGGGCAAGTGGCACTGGATCAGGCTTCACTGGCTCCGGCTTTACCGGCGCCGCAGCAATCATCTCCGGCACTGGTTTTTCTACTACAGCCGGACGAGGGGTCTCAACCACGCGCGGCGCTGGAGCAGGCGCGGCGATCACGGCAGGTGCAGGCGGCGCTACTTCAGGTTTCACTGACTCCGGAATTGCCGGTGCAGCGGCGACTATCTCCGGCACTGGTTTTTCAATCGGCTTGACCGCAACTACTGGCGGCGGCGCAACCTGTTCCTTCACCGGTTCGACTACAGGCTGCGGCTTGGGGGCGGGCACAGGTTCTGGTTTAGGCGCGGCTGCAATAACGGCCGGCGGAGATACCGGTTTAACCGGCTCCACCACAACCTGCAGTGCGACTTCAGCAACGCGCGGGGCAGGAACAGCGCTCTCCGCAGGCGCAACAGGCGCTGCGGCGATCACTTGCGGTACGCTTTTTTCAACCAGCTTTTCCGCTATGACGGCCGGCGTCGGCGCAACCTGCGGCTTCGCTGCAATTTGCTCCTTGACCGACTCAACGGGCTGCGGCTTGGGTACGGGCGCTGCCACCGCGACCTCCGGTAGCGTTACCTTGGGCGACGGGCGCGGCGGCGGCGCCAATGCAATTTCCGGTTTAGGCGCAGGCGGTGGAATAACCGGCGCGCTCGCGACCGCAGCCGGCGGCACCGGAGCAGTCACCATTGGCTTTTCGGCTGGCGGTGGCGCGGAGGGGGTATCGATCAGCCCAGGTTGAGGCGGTGACTGCGCAAGCGATTTGACGGCAACGTCGGCGGGAGCTTCGCGATGCACCGGTGCGACTGCTATTGCGGGTTGAGCGGCGGGTGTTGCCGGCATCGGAATTGACGGCCGATCCTGCAGCGGCTTAAGTGGCGCACGAGCAATTTGCGCAGGTGGTGCCGTAGCTGCCGGCGGCGGTGCTTCAGCCGCAGATTGCGTGACATCGGCAAATGGCCGCGTCGCGACTTCACCCGGCGCAACCAGAATCGGCGCCGTGCGTTTGTCCTCGAGCACGACCATAGGCAAACAATCTTTGCTGATGGGAACGGGCATCTGCACCAGCCGTAAAACTACGGTGCCCGCATCAGGTTCCATTCTCGGCACCGTCACTTGCACCGAACAATGGCCGAGGTCCAGGTAAGCCTGCTGCAACGCCTGCTGCGCTTTTTGCACATCTGCAGCAGTCTTTTGCTTGCCGATGAATGGCGACACGAGGCGGGAAAAATCTTCTGCACGCAGCAGTGGCGCGCCTTCCACGGCGTAACCGTTGATATCAAAACGGGCGGCCGGCGCTTGCGCGAACGCAACCGACGTCAGGACGAGCCCAATTACGGCTACCCCCACCGTTCTAAGAAAACAACACGCCATCAGTTCCCCAAGTTTTCTTATTTCACTTCATCCTAATGGGCGCAAAAACTCTATTTTATTATATAGCAATATGTAGCATTCCGGACATATCGATAGCTTGTTTAGCTGCCAATTTGAGTTCGTATGCGTTGGGCGGCAGATAACCCAGTGTCGGGTGCAGGCGGACGTTGTTGTAGAACCCAACGATGCAGTCGGCAACGTCTCGTATCGCTTCAGAATGGTTTGCGTAGTCGCGCTGCCACACGCGCTCCATCTTCAGATTCAGATTCCGGAAGAAACGCTCCATGACGGCGTTATCCCCACAATTGCCTTTTCGGCTCATGCTGGCGCGCCGGCCGTGACGAGTTAATAAAGCACGGTGGATGTCGCTGGCGTATAGGCTGCCGCGATCAGAATGCATCATCAATCCAGCTCAGGGATTGCGCTGTGTGATAGCCATCCGCAAGGCAATGAATTAAAAACGAATATTGAAGGCAAATAACGGCTCGACAGCACCCCGGTTTGGCTGAGAAAATGTTGTTTTTTAGCAAATCCACCTCATTTCAGGCTATTCAATGACAAAAAACACCAGACATTGTCGACTTTTGATCCTCGGATCAGGCCCCGCCGGGTATTCGGCGGCCGTTTATGCTGCGCGCGCAAACCTCAAACCGGTGCTGATTACCGGGCTGGCCCAGGGCGGGCAATTGATGACCACGACCGATGTCGACAACTGGCCGGCAGACGCCATGGGCGTCCAGGGGCCGGAACTCATGGAGCGCTTCCAGAAACACGCCGAGCGCTTCAAAACCGAGATCATTTTTGATCAGATACACACTGCCAAACTCGGCGAAAAACCACTCGCTTTGATCGGCGACAACGCCACCTACACCTGCGACGCTCTAATCATTGCGACGGGTGCCTCAGCCATGTATCTCGGCTTGCCATCGGAAGAAGCGTTCATGGGACGTGGCGTCTCTGGCTGCGCCACGTGCGACGGTTTTTTCTATAAAGAACAGGATGTTGCGGTAATCGGCGGCGGCAATACTGCGGTCGAAGAAGCACTGTATTTGACCAATATTGCGCGCCACGTCACCGTCGTGCACCGGCGCGACAAGTTTCGCGCCGAGGCGATTCTAGTCGACAAGCTCAACGAAAAAGTCGCGGCCGGCAAAGCCACCATACTCTGGGACAACGTGCTCGACGAAGTACTCGGCGATAAATCAGGCGTGACGGGAATGCGCATCAAACATGCCAAGACCGGCGCAACTGTCGAACAGAAACTGCAGGGCGTTTTTATCGCCATCGGGCACCGCCCGAACACCGATATTTTCACCGGCCAGCTCGACATGAAAAACGGTTACATCATTACGCAAAGCGGGCTGAATGGCGGCGCCACCGCGACCACCGTGCCTGGCGTTTTTGCGGCCGGCGACGTACAGGACCACGTCTATCGCCAGGCGGTAACCAGCGCGGGCACCGGTTGCATGGCCGCGCTGGACGCGCAGAAGTACCTAGAGTCGCTCGCCGGCTGAAGCGTATTGCGGCCGTGCCGCAAGCGGAATGGCGCGATGACGAAGCGGCCTGCCAAATCCGGCGACGATGACGGCGACGTATTCGAGAAACTGTTTTCGAACGTCACTCCTCTGCCCGCCCACGGGCGGGTAGAGCATCCTGCGCCGCGCCGCAAACCGATCCCGGAACAGCATTTGCGTGACGAACGCGCCGCACTCGCCGACAGTCTGAGCGATCACATAAGCTGGGACATCGGCACCGAGAGCGGCGACCAACTGGTGTATCTGCGCAATGGACTTGCGCCGCAAACGCTCAAGAAACTGCGCCGCGGGCACTGGGTTATACAGGACGAACTCGACCTGCACGGACACACCACGGTCGAGGCACGCGCAAGCCTGGTACAATTTCTCAACGACTGCCTGCGCGATGGCGCGCGTTGCGTTCGTATCATTCACGGCAAGGGTTTGCGCTCGAAGAACCGCGAGCCGGTACTGAAAACCAAGGTCGCAAACTGGTTGATTCAGCGCGACGAAGTGCTCGCTTTTTGTCAGGCGCGCCAGGGTGATGGCGGTGGCGGCGCGGTGATGGTGCTTCTGAAGTCAGTATCCAGGAAATAGGATACGGGATTCAGTACACCCTTCCCTGCTTGCAACACTCAGGACCGAGGACCGAATCCTGATCCCAGAATCCTGAATCCTGCCCTTAAATCGCGGCTTCGTCGGTCTCGCCGGTGCGTATACGGATGACCTGGTCCACGCTGGTCACGAAAATCTTGCCGTCGCCGATCTTGCCGGTGCGCGCGGCCTTGACGATCGCATCGACGGCGCGCTCGAGCAGGTCTTCGGCTATGACCACTTCGATTTTGACCTTGGGCAGGAAATCCACCACGTATTCGGCGCCACGGTACAGCTCGGTGTGCCCTTTTTGCCGGCCGAAGCCTTTGACTTCGGTCACCGTCAACCCACTGACGCCGATTTCGGACAGCGCTTCACGCACTTCGTCCAGTTTGAACGGCTTGAATATCGCTTCGATTTTTTTCATGAGAGTTCCCCCCGCCTGACTTGACCGGCGGCATGGCGCGACCGGTTTCTGAGCATAGTATACGGCCTCGCGGCAACGGCACAAAACATCAAATGCTACTCGAACTGGTGGCGGTATTTGTTGGTGATGGGATAGCGCCAGTCCTTGCCGAAACCGCGCGGCGTGATGCGGATGCCGATCGGCGCCTGGCGCCGTTTGTATTCGCTGATGCGCAGGAGCTGGATAACGCGTTCGATGTCCTTGCGGCTGTAGCCCTTGGCCTCGATCTCGCGCAGCCCGAGATTGTGCTCGACGTAAGCTTCCATGATCGCATCGAGCACATCGTATGGAGGCAGACTGTCCTGGTCGGTCTGGTCGGGACGCAATTCGGCGGACGGGGCGCGCGTAATTACCCGTTGCGGTATTACCGGCGACACGCTGTTGCGGTAATTGGAAAGCCGGTACACCAGCATCTTGCTGATGTCTTTGAGCACCGCGAACCCGCCCGCCATGTCGCCGTATAGCGTCGCGTAACCGGTACCCATTTCGCTCTTGTTGCCGGTCGTCAGCACGATCGCGCCCGATTTGTTGGAAAGCGCCATCAATAATGTTCCGCGGATGCGCGATTGCAGATTTTCCTCGGTGGTATCAGGGCGCAAGCCCTTGAATTGGGGAGCGAGCGCCGCTTCAAACGCGTCGAACATCGGTTTGATGGCGATTTCCGAATAACGCACCCCGAGCGCCTCGGCTTCCTCGCATGCATCGTCACGACTCATGCCTGCCGTATATTGCGACGGCATCATGACGGCATGCACATTGGCAGCACCCAGCGCATCGGCCGCAATCGCGACCGTCAGCGCCGAATCGATGCCACCCGAAAGCCCCAGCAACACGCCGGGAAATCCGTTTTTGGTCACGTAGTCGCGCACGCCGAGACAAAGCGCATCATAGACATCCGCTTCCAGCGCGCGTTCGGCGGCCACCTCGCCTGTGAGCGGTTCGCCATTTTCGATGGTGACTATCGCCATCGCTTCCTTGAACATCGGCAACTGGTGCGTCACCACACCGCTCCGATTAAGCACAAACGAGGCGCCGTCGAAAACCAGTTCGTCCTGACCGCCGACCATGTTGGCGTAAATCAGCGGCAAGCCGGTTTCAGCCACCCGCTCGCGCATGACGTCGTAACGCGTTTGCTGCTTGCGCAGATGATAAGGCGACGCATTGAGGGCGAGCAGCACCTGCGCACCCGCCTTGCCTGCAGCGCGCGGCGCCACTGCATCCCACGTGTCTTCGCAAATATTGACGCCGAGCTTTATGCCGTTGATTTCAAAAACGCACGGCTGGTCATCAGCATCGAAATAGCGTTCTTCGTCGAAGACCGTATAGTTGGGCAGCGTATGCTTGTGATAGGTGGCAACGACGCGGCCGTCCTGGATGACTGACGCGGCGTTATAGCGCTTGCCCCCGACCTGGCGCGGATGGCCGACGACGACCGTAATACCTTTGATGCCCGCGGCAAGATCGCGCAACGCGCTGTCGCAGCTGCGGTAAAAATCATCGCGCAACAGCAAGTCTTCCGGCGGATAACCGCACAGCGCGAGTTCGGGGGTCACCAGCACGTCCGCCGACTGCGCGCGCGCCTGCCCGACAAAATCGAGTATGCGCGCCGCGTTGCCGGCAAGATCGCCCACGGTGCAGTTGATTTGAGCAATCGCGATTTTCATCTCGCTAATATATCATCAGGCCACCATTCATTCTCGGCGCACCGCCAAATTTCCGTGAAATCGGCAGAAACTATAGTCGAAGTCCGCGACTCGATCGCAGCAATCCCCGCACTGGAGTGGAACCAGCTTGCCGGCGACGACCCGCTGCTGCGGCATGAATTCCTGCATGCGCTGCACGAGACGGGCTGCGCGAGCGCGGACTCCGGCTGGACGCCGAATTTTCTCGTGCTGCGCGAAAACGGCGCGTTTGCCGGCGCGATGCCGCTTTATCTCAAATCGCATTCTTACGGTGAATACGTGTTCGATTGGGCGTGGGCCGATGCGTACCAGCGCCACGGGCTTGAGTACTACCCCAAGCTCCTCAGCGCAGTCCCGTTTACGCCGGTTACCGGCAACCGCATGCTGGCGGATACGCTGGCGCGGCGGCAGTTGCTGGTCGACGCCGCGCTGCAGCTTGCGCGCGAAACACGCATTTCATCTTTGCATTGCCTGTATCCCACCGCCGAACAGGCGGATGTATTGCAGGATCGCGGGTTGACGCTGCGCCATGGCGTGCAATTTCACTGGCGCAACGAAGGTTATGCGGATTTCGACGCCTTCCTCGCCACGTTCAATCACGACAAACGCAAAAAAATCAAGCAGGAGCGGCGCCGGGTACGCGATGCCGGCATCGTTTTCGAATGGTTCCCCGGCCCTGCCATAACCGATGCGTTGTGGGTGTTTTTCAACCGCTGCTACCGCAACACCTACCGCCAGCATCATTCGACACCCTACCTCAACCTGGATTTTTTTCGCGCGATCGGCAGCAGCATGCCGGAAAATCTTGTACTCATCGTCGCCCTGCGCGAGGGACAGCCGATCGCGGCGTCGCTCAACATTCACAACGGCACGCGGCTGTGCGGACGTTACTGGGGCGCACTCGAGCACCACCCGTCGCTGCATTTCGAGGCGTGCTACTACCAGGTGATCGAATTCTGCATCGCCAACGGCATCGCCACTTTCGAAGGCGGCGCGCAGGGCGAACACAAGATCGCGCGCGGACTGCTGCCGGTGCAGACGCAATCAGCACATTGGCTCGCCCATCCGCGGTTCGCCGCCGCGATTGAGGAATTTTTGCAGCGGGAGACGCGCGGCGTCGCGGTCTATCTCGATGAATTGAACGAGCGCACGCCGTTCAAACAAACATCAACCGCACAAGACCCGCCAGACTCACCGTGAGTCACGATTGCCGTCGGCAATAAAAACGGCGCACCGCGTACGGTGCGCCGTTATGCGGATTACTCTTTCCAGGTTTACTTCTTGGTATCGGCAGGCGGTGCAGCGGGCGCGGACGCAGCAGCGGCAGGTGCCGGAGCAGCGACCGGCTTGGGTGCGGCGGGCGCCTGCACCAAGCCGAGATCGACCAGCAATTTTTGCGTCGCGGCCTGCATGTTTTTTTCTTTCTCCGGCCAGTTCTGTTTAAGGCTGTCAAGCAGGTCTTTGACTTTGCCGATATTCGGCACCGGATTGCCGAGTTCAGCGGCCAGCGCATCCATTTCGGAATTCATCGATGCGCGCACGCCGTCTAGCGCAGCGCGAAATCCGTCGCGCTGCGCCAGCAATGCGCGCGCGCCGTCGATAAGCTTTGTGTCCTCGCCCGCTGTCGCTGCCGGCGGAGTCACCGCGGGCTGCCCCGTGACGGGCGCTGCTGCAGCCGGCGCTGCCGCAGCGGGTGCGCCACCCACGGCCGCCATGACCAGCTTGCCGAGTTCCTTGCCATATTTCGTGACAGCCTCGTCATTCATCTTGCGCAGGCGGTCAGCACCCTGCAGCGCCTGATCTTTTTCCTGCATAGCGGCGTTCAGCTTCTGGGTCACATCGTCTACCTGCATCATGCCGTAACCGCCGCCGCCCGCGGCACCCACGATCAGCGCCACTCCACCGACCAGCATCGTTTTGACTTTTTCGTTAATTTTCCTTCTCCCTTGAATTGATCAATCGCGGCCCTGATGGCGCTAACGCATGTCGCCCGGCGCTTGGCATGCTACTGCGCTGTATTTAATAATATCACGCGTCGCAAAAACAGAATGTGACATACGCCCGACGTACTCGCGGAACGCGGCGCCGGTTTAGCAATTTTCAACGGCGGTCGATTACCGTATAGTAGGGAGTCTCGGATACCGTAAAACCATCCTTTCCCTTGAAATTCTGCAGCAATTGCGGCGCAACCGTCGAACTGCGCGTGCCCGAAGGCGACGCGCTGCCGCGCTTTGTCTGCACCGCGTGCCACACCATCCACTATCAGAACCCGCGCATGATAGTCGGCTGCATTGTCGAGTGGGAAGACAAAGTCCTGTTGTGCAAACGCGCCATCGAACCGCGCTACGGGCTGTGGACCGTGCCCGCGGGCTTCATGGAAAACGGCGAAACCACTTTCCAGGGTGCGGCACGTGAAACACTGGAGGAAGCGAACGCGCGGGTTGAAATCGGCCAGCTTTACGCGCTTTACAACATTCCGCACATCAACCAGGTCTATATCCTGTTCCGGGCGCGGTTGCTGGATCTTGATTTCAGCGCCGGCGCCGAAACGCTGGAGACCGCCCTGTTTGCAGAACAGGATATTCCGTGGGATCAACTGGCATTCGCCACTGTGCGCAATACGCTCACGCATTATTACAGTGACCGCAAAGCCGGTGAATACAAGTTTCACATGGGTACGATAGAACCGCTGCAGCGCCCCGCCACTCGCTAAAGCAACCGAAACAGGGAAAGCTAAACGCGCTCCGGCGTCGATTTCGGCAGCAACGCTCCTGCAAAGAGCAGCGCCGTGGCCGCCAGCACCAGCGCCCAGGCAAAATCGCCGCGCCACGTCACAAGGTAAGCGGCGATGACAGGTCCCGCGATCTGTCCAAGCGCAAACGATGCCGTCATCGCCGCAATCAAACTTCCGGCGTGCGCCGGCGCCAATCTGTGCGCTTCGCGCAACGCTGCCACCGTAATCACGACAAAGGTGCCGCCGAGCAGCACGGCGCTGACGCCAATTGCCGCAGCGTGCGGCGCGAACAGCGGCAATGCAATTCCCGCAGCCTCGGCGACGCAGCAAACCATCAGCAACGAGTAATCGCCATATTTGCGGCTCCAGCCAACGCTGGCGATGACCGACACAGCCGCGGCAGCGCCGCACACCGGCCAGAACCAGACGTAGATCTGCGCGCCGGCGAGCAAATCACGCGCGATTACCGGCAGAAATGTCGCCGGAATGATGTAGCCCAGGCCGAACAGCCCATAGCTCGCGATCAGGCGTCCCATGGTCACCGTCCAAGCCGGACGGTGACGCGCCTCGGCGCGATCAGTAGGCACGACAGTCTGCCCGGCCCCAGACAACAACCACACCACAACGACCGCCACCCCCGCGAGCGTGGCAAAAGCAAGCCACGCTTGTTGCGCATCGACCCCATTGGCAACGAACACTATGCACATCAAGCCGGGCAACAGCATGCCAATACCGACGCCCGAGAACATGACGCTGCTGAGTTCGACGCGCCCGCATTCGGCCAAACGCTGGAGCACGAGCGTGGAAGCAAATACGAATACCCATGCACTCGCGATGCCAGCCGCCGCGCGTATCACCAGCCAGAAAATCAGATTCTCCGTGACGCCCATGCTTGCGATAAGCAGGGCATTTAGGACCATCGCGACACGCAGCATCGCCAGCGCCGGCAACCGCAACCATACGGCTGACACAGCACCGGCAAAATAACCAAGATAATTGGCGGACGCCAGCCAGCCGCCGCCCGTTATGGACAGACCGTTGTCATGCTGCATCATCGGCAGCAAGGGCGTATAGGCAAACCTGCCGATGCCGATGGCCGCCACCAGCGCGATTAAACCCGCAACGGCGATCCGCCACGCGCCTGTCATGTTCGCCGACCCTTCCCGGGAAGCACTCACGCCGCGCGCAATGCGTCGACAATACGCAATCGCGAGGCGCGCACGGCCGGCAGAAAGCCGCCCACCACGCCCATGACCATTGCGAACAGCAGCGTTTTGACCGTGATGGCCGGGGTCAGCGTGAAACTGAACGCAAGCTCGGAGAAAGACTGAAAGTTCATGGTCGAGATCGTAAAAAGCTGCATGAACGACGCGAGGAACAAGCCGACGCATCCACCGACCACCCCCAGCAGCAGGGCTTCAAGCAGAAAAGCCGCCAGCACGCTGCTTTGCCGAAATCCCAGCGCGCGCAAAGTACCGATTTCCGCCGTGCGGCTGGCGACCGACGCATACATGGTGATCATCGCGCCTATGATGGCGCCGACCGAAAATATGATCGAGAGCGTCACGCCCAGATAGCGTATGAAAGTAGCCAACGCGTCCGACTGGTCGGCATAAAACACCGTTTCCCGTTTTGCTTCTATCGTCAACCGTTGGTCGCTTTCCAAACGCGCCTTCAATGCATCGAACTGTGCGGTGTCGTTGAGTTTAAATACCATCGCGGAATAAATCGGACGGCGGAAAGCCTGCATCAACTGATCGGCATCGCCCCAGATTTCAGAATCGAATCCGCTCTTGCCGGCATCGAACGTGCCGACGACCTGCCATTCACGCTGGCCGAACCACAGCGTCTCGCCGATGCCGGCGCCTTTGAAGCGCTCGGCGGCATTGCGGCCGGCAACGATTTCGGATGCGCCCGGCCGGAACATGCGGCCCGCGATGATTTTGACCTGCGGTCGCAGCGTCAGGCTGCGCGGCCCTACGCCACGCACCATCACGTTGGTCGGTTTGTCGGAATCGCGCTTGTTGAGGTTGACCAGAACTATCGTCTCTTTGGAAACCATGCGCTCGCCGTCGGCGCCCAGCGCAACTTCCGGCTGGCTTTCGATCAACGAGGCCTGCGCGCGGTCGATCGCGCTTTGCACTTCGGTCTGCGCCGAACGCCGGATCACGATCACGTTATCGTACGATCCGGTATCTACCAGCGTCTTGCGCAGCCCCTCCTCCAGCATCAGCACCGTCGCAAACACGAACACCACCAGCGCCATGCCGCCGGCGGTCAGCAGCGTGGTCAACTTGCGCGTCCACAGGTTGCGCAATGTGTATGAGAACGGTATTTTCATCAGCCGATGTTGCGCAACCCGTCAACGATGCGGATATGCGCTGCCCGTACGCAGGGAACAAGCGCAGCAACC